>JAKSDM010000077.1 GCA_022360135.1 Pseudanabaenales cyanobacterium
AACCTGATTATCGAAAACTGGTACGGGGTTGGCCTTGAGGTTGGAGAGAACATTATTACAGTAACGCCCAGGGGGGGAACTGAACCAATTGCGTCGGTTATCGTCCAAGTTGCTGGCCAACCGGCCCGCTTAACCGTGGACACCCGGGAAGCAAGGGTGCCTGCCGATGGGCGCTCCACAGCCAGAGTAGAGGGCCAACTGCTAGACGAAAACGGTAATCCTTCTAATTGGGATACGATTGTGACGCTGACCGCCAGCGATGGGGACTTTATCGGTGCGGACCACGCTCCAGATCAACCTGGATTCCAGGTAGAAGCCAAAAACGGTCGATTCAGCGCTGAACTTCAATCGCCCCTCGCTGCTCAAATCGTGCAGCTGAAGGCGACCGCCCTCAACATGGAAGCCTATAACCAGGTGCAGTTTACCACCCAACGCCGTCCTAGCCTGGTGACCGGCGTGGTTGATCTGCGTTTTGGTCCCCGAGGCACTGACTTCCATGACAGTTTCCGAGACTTTCTGCCGCTCGATGAAGATAATGACTACGAATTGGATATCGATGCCGCGGTTTTTGCCCTCGGTAATATCGGGGAATGGTTATTCACAGGCGCTTACAACAGCGATCGCAGCCTCAACGAAGATTGCCGAGGCGAGACATCCTTATTTAGAGCGGAAGCCTCCTGTGACAACGCCTATTCAGTTTACGGCGACGATTCTAGCAGTAATGTTATAGCCCCCTCTATTGATAGCTTCTACGCTAGGTTTGAGCGCACCTCGCCAGTGCCGGACGCAGGCACAGACTACTTCATGTGGGGCGACTACAGTACCGAAGAATTCGCCAACTCTTCACAGCTTTTCACCGCCACCAGCCGTCAGCTGCACGGATTTAAGTTCAATTACAACTTAGGCGATTTGGCGGTTACAGGATTGTTCGCCAACAATATTGATGGTTTTCAGCGAGACACCATTGCCCCAGATGGCGCCAGCGGGCTCTATTTCCTCTCTCGCCGTCTGTTGATTCCTGGCAGTGAGAACATTTTCCTGGAGCTAGAGGAACTGGATCGCCCAGGGACAGTAGTGGAACGGGTTGAACTCTTTCGCGGCGCAGATTACGACATCGACTATGATCGCGGTACGGTTCTCTTCCGGCGTCCCATCCTACGCACAGAGGTTGGTGACTTTGGCGAGGTTCTGGTGCGGCGGATTGTGGCCACCTACCAATTTGAAGGCGATGACGGCTCCACCAATCTGTTTGGCGGACGGCTGCAGTACAACCTCTCCCGCACCCTCAATCAAGAGAGTTGGGTGGGAACTAGTTACCTGCGGGAAAACCAAGGAAATCGTAACTTCGAACTCTACGGCGCAGACGCCCAAATCTCCTTTGGTGATGACATCCAACTGATCGCTGAGTATGCTAATTCGACTAACGAGTTTGATCTCTCGGGTCCTATCAGTGGGTCTGCTTATCGACTCGAATTGGATGGTTCAGCCGGAGACTGGCTGACCGGACGGGCCTACTTCCGGTCCACCGATGCGGGCTTTAGCAACAACGCCACCACCAGCTTCCAACCGGGACAAACTCGATATGGCGCTCAAGCGTCGGTGCAGGTGGCTGAAAACACCTCAGTGCGCGCCCAGTTTGATCGCGAAGACAACTTTGGCGTAGCGCCTCGTCCCATCACCAGTTTGGCGGAATTGCTAGAACCAGGAACATCACCAACGCCAGGCTCTCAGGTGGATAACTCCCTCACCACCCTTTCCTTGGGATTGGCTCATCGGATTGACAACACTCAGCTTGAATTTGACTGGATTCATCGTACTCGCACTGACCGGATTTCCCCCAACGCCCTGACCGCGACCTCAGACCAGATTCGAACTCGACTCACGACGGCTGTGTCCAATGATTTAACGGTCTACGCCCAGAACGAGCTTAATATCTCTTCTGAGAGTGATCCACTCTATCCTAATCGCACCCTGTTTGGCGCAGATTGGCAAGTGATGCCGGGTATTAGCGTCGGCCTGAGCCAAGTTTTCTATGGAGATAGCGGCATTAATGTTCGGGACTCCCTGACCAGCTTCAATGTGTCCGGCGATTATAGCCTGGGTGAAGACACCACTGTCAGAGGCCGCTTTTCTTTAATTGAAGACCAGCAAATTGGCGGCTCCATCGGTTTGGAGCAAGGTTTCACACTAAGCCCAGGCTTACGATTGGACCTGGCCTATGAACACGTCTTCAGCAATACCTTTGGCTCCACCGCGTCAGGGACCCAGTTTACCCAGCCTTTCGCTGTAGGCGCTGGCGCCTCAGCCTTGGGCTTAACCAGTGGCGACAGCTATAGCATTGGCCTCAGCTATACTGATAATTCAGACTTCCAGGCCAGTGCTCGGTTTGAGCATCGCTCCTCCTCCCAAGGGTCTAACACCAACTTTAGGGCCTCAGCCCTAGGTCGTCTGAGCCCCGCTGTCAGCAGCTTACTGAACTACGAATATCTTGACTCTGCCAACCAAACCTTGGGAGACCTGCCCGCTTCCCAGCAAGTCAAACTCGGTTTGGCCTATCGCGACCCCAACGACGACCGCTTCAACGCCCTGCTGCGTTACGAATATCGCCGAAATTCCACCCTGATCCCAGACACCTTGCTGTTCGGAACCGATACTGGCTCCTCAGAACATCTGGTCTCAGGCGAATTTATCTATGCCCCAAGCTGGCGATGGGAACTATATGGCAAATACGCCTTTCGCAATAGCACAACTCGGATCGAGGGCTCCAGCGGCGGTGATGTCGATGTGGATGACTTTGTCTCCAACGGCGCGGTCCATCTGGGGCAGATGCGGGCGACTTATCGCCTAGGCTATGCCTGGGATTTGACAGGCGAAGCCCGCTGGATCGGCGGTCCTGGCTACAGCGAAGTTGGATTTTCAGCAGAAGCAGGCTATTACCTTACCCCTAGCCTCCGGCTTTCGGCAGGATACAACTTTGGCAGCGCCTATGATCGCGACTTTAATGGCTCTAATCGCTCCGCTGGCGGCGTCTTTTTCGGCATTACCGCTAAACTTGATAGCATTTTTGGCGACTTTGGCATTCAGGAGGTTGCGCCTCCCCAGCAACAGGAATCTGAAATTGAGGCAGCTGTTGACCCTGATCAAGAAAATGCACCTACTATCTAACTGCCTTGCACTTTTGGGTATTCTCCGTAAAGTCAGAAATAGCCCTTGACGTGGAATTCCGAATTCGGAATCCAGTGAATAGTTAGCCCCTGACTCCCACCCTCTTAATTTCCGCCTACCTGGAACGAGCTGACTTAGGTCGCAATCCTCAACCTCAAAAGGTTTACCCATCAAATAGGGAGAAGAGAAAGAGGAGAAAGGTGAAAGCGGGAAATGTAAGAACATGGTGAACTTTGCTTCATCTTGTATAAAGTTTACTTTATCTTCCCTGAGGTCACTCCCGTATTTCCACGCATCTTTTTCTCTCTCTCCCTTTCCTGTTCTCCCCATTCCCTCCCATTGAAATCCCGACGTGACATGAATCATCCCCGAATTACAACCTTGGGACTGGCGGCAACAGCACTCCTGACGCAACTCCTCACCCCGATTGCGCCTGCTCAAGTCACCAATCCCGTCTCTCAGACAGAAACTACTTCAGAGCAATCTACCCAGCCTCTGCGGGCAGTGGTGAACAGCAACCAGGATGGTCCGGTGTTGCCTGACGATGGATTGACCTTGCGGGAAGCCATTGAATTAGTGAACGGCGACCTTTCCGTGAGTCAACTGAGCCCGGCTGAGAAGGCTCAGATCACGTCTTTGGAAGCAAACGCCTCCTCGGAGATTAGCTTTAATCTACCTACATCAGAGCCAATTCGGCTGGTGGGGGTGCTGCCTGCGATCGCGACCCCTGGCCTCACCATCGACGGAGCCACTCAACCCGGCTATGACGCTAGCCAATCGGCCACTGCAGACATTGCAATTCCCATCCCAGTTGTCGCCATTACCCCCTCCGAGGGAGCCGAGGTATTTCGCGGCTTGACCATCGTGGCCGACAACGTTACCGTCAGGGGGCTCAGTCTGTATGGATTCACGGCTGAGCATCGAGCAACAGAGAGCACGCCCCCAGCTGATATTTTCATTGCCCACCGACTGCCGCCGCCAGACACGAGTCAGCAACGCTCCCCGGCGGCCTATTTCCCCTTCTATGACGAGAATACACCGCCGCAAGGGATTTTAATTGAACACAACTGGCTGGGCGTAACGCCAACTGGTGAAATGCCCGAAACACCCTCGGCCTTTGGTGTTTCCGTATTCAATAGCCAGGGCGCAATAATTCGGCGCAACCGAATTGCCCACCATGATGGCAGCGGCATTATCACCGGAGCGCGAGCTGAGAATCTGCAGGTGACTGAAAACATAATTGTGGGAAATGGTTTGGCTGGCATGCCTGATGGTATTCGTCTGGAAGGGCGAATTGGGAATAGTCTGATCAATGGCAATCTGGTCTGTGGCAATGATGGCGGCGGCATTTTTCTATTCAAGCCTGAGGGAGCCATTGAGATTCGGGACAACGAGATCAAGTTTAACGGCCAGCGCCTCCGGCGAGCAGCGGTGTATTTGATGGGCAATGACCACCAGGTGCTAGACAATAGCATTACCCACCAGAAGGGACCTGGGGTGGTGGTGACATCCTTCAGCCAGGGGGGTAACACTCAGAGTCAGCGTAATCTAATTCGCAACAACCGATTTAACAGCCTGGAAGGGCTCAGTATTGATCTCAATACCCGTCGCCATAGCTATGTGCAGGCATTCCAGCGGGGAGACGGTCCTAACCCGGTGCGCAATTCTGGCAACCGCCGTCGGGAAACTGGTAATGCCGCCATCAATGCGCCTCAATTTCGTAGCCCAGAATTCTTTGTGCTGAATGGTCGGGTGGTTGTGGAGGGGGTTGCCGATCCAGGCGCTGAGGTGGATCTGTATCTGACCCAGGGCGGTGTTGGTGAGTATGGACCGTTGAATCAACCGCTGGCGACTGTATCCACCGATGAGGACGGCTATTTCAGTTTTGCGTCTACCGAGCTGCAAGCGGGAGATGCAATCAGCGCGATCGCCACTGACCCCCGCTATGGCACCTCCGAACCTGCTCTCAATACCATCGTTCGCTCTCTAGGCCGCCCTGTAGAGACGTTGCATGCAACGTCTCTACAGCAGAGCAACGGGATAGTTGAGTCGCCGCAATGCACTACCCCCCCGGAATCACCGATGGCCGCACCGCCTCCTTCCCCTGAACCCGTTATCCCTGAACCTCTCCAGCTACAGGTTCCTCGCAATATTCACTTCGCCCTCGATCAAGACGCTATCAGCCCCGCCAGCGCCACCGTACTGGATCAGATTGCAGCTGTGCTACGGCGGCATCCTACCCTGGTGGTAGATCTGCATGGCCATACCGATTATCGTGCTAGCAACGCCTACAACCAGGATTTAGCCCTGCGGAGAGCGCGTAATACCAGACAATACCTATTGCAGCAGGGCATTGAT
>JAKSDM010001751.1 GCA_022360135.1 Pseudanabaenales cyanobacterium
CCTCAAAATCTGCTGGAGCGTCTAAAGACTCATAAGGCATCGGTGCTTGGCTTTATGTACGATTTCAGTATTCCCTTTGATAACAATCAAGCCGAACGTGACCTGCAGATGATGAAACTCAAGCAGAAAATTTCGGGTTACTTCCGTTCTGAGGAAGGAGCTCGGAAGTTCTGTCGTATTCGTGGTTATCTGGCTACTCTGCGCAAGCAGGGACACAATCTCTTGGATGCTCTTGTTGATCTGTTTTCGGGTAATCCTCAGTCACCTTTACTACAGCCTAAGTAGTAACGTTTGGGCTTTTTATTCTTTGGACCTCTAGGATGAGGGCGAAATTTAGATAATTCAATCTGAGCGGCTAAACGCTGGAGAAGTTCTCCGGTTGCGTCCAAATCTAATTGAGAAAAGGGGAGCCATTGAGACGGGGGAATAGCAATCATCATGCTATCATAGACGCGACGGATTTCATCGGCTAGATAATAGTTGGAGAGTCCGGCTTCGATCTTGTCAACCCCATGAACACTGCGCATCGCAGCTTTGAGCACAGCGAGCAAATTAGAGGCGATTAGGGCCATACAAAAGCCAAATAAGGCGGCTCTGGGATAGACTAAGTTTTTGATTTCTCCCTGAAAACATTGCTCTAGAACTTGAAAGAGGCGCTCAATTCGCCAGCGCTTTTGATAAAGTGATGCAATTTTGAGCGCATGGGCGTCAGCAACCGGCAAATTGGAGAGTAGGGCAATTTCTGTGTCACCATCTCGGGTGAGATGTTTTAAGCGCACCACAACTCGTCGTAAGGTCAGACTTAAGGTGTCGTTAAGGGAGCACGTCATCATTCAACGAGAGAATAATGAACCCTTATTCTAAGGTTCCTTCTAATGACTAGTTCTCAGGCTTTTATATTTCTCTGACGAAAGTTTGACGTGCTTCCATCGTTAAAAACCAGTTGCACAGACTGCTCAAAGACTTTTCCAGTGGTGTTACTCCCCATAGAGGACAACTCATTGAGGGGTGTCCAGGGCATCCCCCCATGTTGACGAATGCCAAAGCTGGCTTGTCGGGCATGGAGACCAAAGAGAAATCCCAGGGTGCAGAAATTGCGGTCTGCAATCCAGAGGTCGCGGCTGACGACGGTCGCCAATACCCGGCAGAGCAGGGAGCGCTCTTGAGCATGACCATCTTCACAAGCAAACACATCAATGGCCAACATCAAGGCCGGATCCAAAATCACTAAGGCATGACCGGGTAACGGGGCGCTGGCAACGGAGCGAAGCACCGCCAAGCGCCGCTCTGTCGCCGCCAAGTGATTGCCATCGAGGATTTTTACCCGATATCCCTCAAGTAACGAGGACAGAGCGCCCCCCAGTTGGACAATGAGCGCTTGAGCTTTCATCGCCCCATAGCGAACCAGAGCTTCGACGATCTGGGGTTCAAGGCCATTGAGTTTGTTATAGACGGATTGAATGGATACCCCAATCTCTTTGGTTTTGGCCTGATAGGCCGCATTGATGGAGGGAGAGATGCCGCACACCACCAGACTCATAAGATTGAACACATTGGAAAATAGCAGGTTACGTTGATACTGGCGTTGGGCCTGCTGCTCAAACAACTGATCAACCTCTTCAGGCGGTAAACTCTGCTCCAATAGCACTCTGAGCATCACTGTAAGAGGACTTTCGGTGACGAAACGCTCAAATACTTCTCCCAAAATCATGGCTAATGCAGCCCTGGTTTGTATTAGTAATCTGAGAATGATTAAACTACAAAAGGACGTTTACCACTAGTTCTTTATGGAATTGAGTATCAATTATGAGAAACATAGACTCCAATTTTTGACGATGAAATTCTCTAAAGCTAAGTATAACAATGGTTACACTAAATATTAAACAGAATTGAAATAACCTTTAGAGGGTTGACCTATAAGATCTAACTCTTTGCATTGCGAAGTAGAACTGAAATGGCTTGCCCAGGCTATCATAAAGCTGAAACAGTGGTTGGGACGAAGGAACTACGAGCGTCCAAACTCGGATTGGCGATCGCGCATTGGTAGAGGAGACCCCATGGTTATTTCGACTCAGAAACACATGACCCTTGAGGAGTATCTAACCTACGACGACGGGACGGATACTCGCTATGAGCTGAGAGATGGAGTCTTGGTTGCTATGGGAGCTGAGAGCGATGCAAACGTAAGTATTGCCATGTTCCTGATCTCGATATTCTTGAAAGTCGTTCCTTACTCACTGCTGAGACGGGGTACTGAAATTGCTGTCCCTGGAGCCAAGGCTGAAACTCGCTACCCTGATTTGGTTGTACTAACAGAAGCGTGCAAGGCGGCTCTGTCAGGCCAGAAGCGATCGCTCATCACTTTCGATATGCCTACTCCCGCACTGGTGGTTGAGATTGTTTCCAATAGTGAAAGGGACAAACAATCTAGAGAGCGGGACTACAGCGATAAACGAGTAGAGTACGCTACAAGGGGTATTCCAGAGTATTGGATAATTGACCCGATTACGGCTGTGGTCTGGGTCCTGTCTTTGGAGGATGAGGCATACCAAGAGCGCCATTTTACAGGCAGCCAGCTACTTAACTCTCTCACCTTCCCTGCGTTCCAGCTAACAGCTGAGGAAATCTTTAAGGCAGGGGAGTGATCAGTACTGTTATTGACGGGTGTGGCAAGATCTGATAGTTCGGCAAATGCATTCAGGCCGAGCTGAGCAACCAGGATCACCCCATGCTGAGAGACGTGTAGAATGTCAAATATCACACCAGTGACCTTTGATGTCACGCAAGACAATAGCAGTCAGCAAATTTTTCCTCGCCAACCCATCCTCTCTAGTCAAAAAACCACCTGGCAAGGCATTTATTTAGGGCATCATCGCCAACCTCCCCACGAAACTCCTGATTACATTCCCACCCAACATACTCTGAGCATTCATCTCGGCTATTCAAGAGATGAAGAGCAATGGTGGGGAAATGGGCATTTTCAACGAACCCACTTTATTCACGGCGACATCGGTATCTATCCCGCCAACTGCCCTCAAAAACAACGCTGGAAAGAAGAGATTGAGTTTATCGATGTGTATTTGGAGCCCCTGTTGTTGAGTCAGATCGCTGATCAGCTAAACTGCTCGGAGCGGGTCGAAATTCTGCCGCACCAGACCATTCGTGATCCCTTGATTCAACAGATGGGATTGGCCCTCAAAGCAGAGCTTGAATCTACCCCTTCTCCCCATGGAACGGCGCCTCCAGCTGCCGGGAGTCAACTATATGCTGACTCGATCGCCCAAACACTCGCGATTCATTTGCTCAAGCGCTATAGCGTTCAAAAGACAGAAATCCCCACTTATACCGGCGGTTTGTCCAGACACAAGCTAAAAATAGCCATTGCTTACATTCACGAATATCTGGATCAAGATTTGAGTTTGGCGGTGATGGCGGCTGTGGTGCAAATCAGTCCCCATTACTTTGCCAGCTTATTCAAACAGTCAACTGGGCTGACGCCGCACCAGTATGTGACTGTGCACCGGATTGAGCGGGCTAAGCAGTTGCTGAGCCAGCCGGAAGGGGCGATCGCGGACATCGCTCAACAAGTTGGCTTTCAGAACCAAAGCTATTTCACCACCATCTTCCGTAAGCACACTGGGGTAACGCCGAAGGTGTACAAGGGAATGAAGTCTCAGTAGATGATTGGGGATGGGGGGAAGGGGAAATGGGGGAGATGAGGGAGATGGGGGAGATGAGGGAGATGGGGGAGATGAGATATTATTGAGCTGTAGATTCCTAAAGACTCGCTTTGAATGGGTTGGAAGATTTCAAAACTATTCGGAAGAATGGGAAAGACAAGGTGGCGGCGGCAAGTCTATGCTTGACTTGCTGCTTTATACAGTAGGAGTCCGATCGTGTTTGGATTTATCGGGTCTATGCTTTTGGCCATTTTGGGCATTGTTTTGTACAACCTGGCTCAAAAGCTGCAGCCGACGTCAGTGAATCCTTTCTTGATTCTGGCGATCGCTTACACCATCGCCGCCCTCATTAGTTTTTCTCTTTGCCTGTTTGCGCCTTGGGAGAGTGCTTCTGTCAAAGTCTCGTTAATCCCAGCCGCTTACTTAGCCATCGCTGTGGTGATGACTGAGCTGGGTTTCTTGTTGGTTTTCCGCTCAGGTTGGAACATCAGCATTGCCGGGGTTGTTTCAACCGCCGTCGCCGCCCTGATCCTGATTCCGGTGGGAATTTTCTTTCTCAAGGAAGCCATTTCGAGGGCGAACGTGGTCGGGATTATCGTCTGTCTGATAGGACTATTGCTGACTGTTAAGTAGCCAGGTTTGTTTTCCGCTACACCATTTACACTTACCCTATTTTTCACGGGAATAACATCAACCAGGGAGCCTTCATATTAATTATCTTGAACAATCTCGTAATGTTCTACGACCGGAAATGGGTGATAAAAATGATGCAGTAAGGAGCGCCACTCTTGATATTGCGATGATTGTCGAAATCCAACCGTGTGATCCTCTAGCGTTTGCCAGCGTACCAATAGAATATAACGATTTGCAGTCTCTAGACAGCGTTGAAGTTCATGGGAAACATATCCTGGCATCGTCGAAATGATGGTTGAAGCTATTTTGAAAGCAGGTTCAAATTCAGGGGCTAAGCCAGGTTTGATATCAAGAATCGCAACTTCTAAGATCACCCTCTCAAACATCAACACACTGTTGATGCACTAACGACCTAGCCAACAGACTCGCTTCAGAATAATTTCTGTCTTATTTCTAAAATAAACGTGATGCGACCGAAACTAGACCGTATTTTTTATTCTGCTAGCCATCGATATCTTCATTCCCAAGATGGCGACGTCCCGTTCTACGTCGTCAAGCAAAGCAACCTTGGGTAGCCATCCCCACTGTTCAAAACCGAATTTTTTGAATAATTTTAAGCTTGGGATATTATGCCCGAAAATAAAGCCCAGTAAGGTGTCAATCCCAATTTCTGGGCTGCGTGCGATCGCCGCTTGCAGGAGGGCGGACCCCAGCCCTTTGCCCCGCCAAGATTCATCAACATAAAGGCTAATTTCAGCTGTCTTGTTGTATGCAGGACGGCCATAGAATGACGAGAAACTTAGCCAAGCGATCGCCATTTGCTCCTCTTCGACCACCCATAGCGGCCGGAAATCGGGGGTATGCTCCAGAAACCAGTTGAGTCGGCTTTCAACTGAAACAGGAGCGGTATCTGCTGTCACCCTACGGCTGGAAATCGTCGAGTTATAAATTGCCACAATGGCAGGCAAATCATTTTCTGAAGCATTCCGAATAGTTTGCGACATTACTCTCCCTCCCCTTACCGCTACCGTGTACACACAAGTCGGAGTCGGAGTTATTTCGGCCCCCTAAATCCCCCAATTCTGGGGGACTTTGAACTCTGATCCCACCCCAGAATTGGGGGGTTAGGGGGGCCAGATCGGTGAATTTGCAATCGAGGTCGAAATCTGTGTACACCGTAGCCCCTTACTGAGAGATGATGCAGCCCATCTCTATATTCAACCATTGGCCCCACTGTTTTGCCGATGATCTAAACCTATGGTAAATTATAATAAAGGTAAATTTTTGTATCTTTTATTATAAATTGCTTGACTTCGAGTCATTTGTATAATTCGATTCGTTTTTCCTTGCGAGATTGAGATTTCATAGTGCAGATTGATGTTCGAGTTTTGTATCGCTGGTTAAGGCTAAACAGAAAAAAGGTGATGAACAATGAAATTTCCCACCAATTTGAGTATGGAGCAACAGTTTCGATTGCAAGTGCTTTCAGAAGAGGTGAAAAGATTGAATCGAGAGGAAGCTCAGAAGTACTTACTAGAAATTCTTCGCCAAATGATGGTGAAAGATAATTTCGTCAAGCAGGTTATCAAAGGCGATTTCTGAAGGGGCGACATAAAGGCTAAACGTGTCTTGAGCCAATGCTTTTTTTGAATTTTGAATTGCTTCTCTGCCTATTTCCTCAATTCTACATCCGGGTCGTTTTGGGCGCGATCTTGAAGTAAGGCCAATACCTGAGGATTATCGGGATAATTGTTCATTAGGGCGCTCAAGGCCGCTTGACGAGGGTTATTGTGAAGAAAAATTCCTCGGTTGAAAAGATCATTGATAGCAATCGTCTGAAAGCAATCAAACAAATCAGGATGTTCTTTCCAGCCCCGCGCCAGCTCTTGCACGGCTTCCCTTCTCACAAGTTTATCCTTATCAGCCTGTGCTTGTTGTTTAAGCCAGGGTAAGGTGTCTGGGTCATCTTTCCAACCCCGTGTCAGCTCTTGCATAGCACTTATTGGGATAAAAGAGTTTTGAGAACCGTAGGTAATACTGAAACGGGAGTTTAAAGAATCCCAGACAATGGCCGAGGCGCAGAAATACTCCAAAAACGTGCGATGGACAAAGGCGGAGGAATCTGCCCTCAGGTAAGTAGGCTGATTGAATGGCATTGAAATAAGCCATGTGGGCAATGCCCACCCTACGGAATATCAGGGCTTTTAGCGATTTATAAACTCTTATTTCAGTGCCATTCGGTAGGCTGATTGACTGACAAAACTTTTTTGTGCATGCTTGGAAAGCCCTCACCCTAGCTCTCGTTCCCTCTCCCAGAGGGAACGAGAGAGTGGATCAGCTCCCCTCTCCCAGAGGGCGAGGGGTTGGGGGTGAGGGCTCTAGACTTTTGTCAGTCAACCAGGGTAAGTAGGTCTGCAGAAATATTTGTAGTATTTTTGGCGAAAAATGAGCGATCCAATAAGGGCTTCTGTATCTACTGTTTCCCACTAAGTACCTGGGCATTGAAAATTTCACAAATACCTAGTGTCATTCCGAGAGAAGCGAGGAATCCCAATCTCCCGCTAAAGTCTGAGATGTTTCGATTCCGCTTCGCTCCACTCAACATAACACCCTGTTTTTACCGTACATAGACTGTGTAATTAATTTTGCGCAACCACTTATGCCCTTGACCCGTGAAATTACCCCAGATCAACACTTACTGCTGCGAATCTATCGTCACAGCTATCATCAT
This sequence comes from Pseudanabaenales cyanobacterium, assembly GCA_022360135.1. Taxonomy (GTDB): domain Bacteria; phylum Cyanobacteriota; class Cyanobacteriia; order Phormidesmidales; family Phormidesmidaceae; genus JAKSDM01. The sequence continues at coordinate 7,045 of JAKSDM010001751.1, forward strand.
CAGGTGCGTCAACGAGGGCATTGTCTAACGCTCTTCTGTCAAAGCCCATCG
>JAKSDM010000710.1 GCA_022360135.1 Pseudanabaenales cyanobacterium
AACCAGGTTGAGCGTTGTATCAATCGCTTAAAGCAGTTTCGTCGCATTGCCACTCGCTACGAGAAGATGGCTGAAAACTACCTTGCCATGATGACTCTAGCTTCCATCATGATGTGGTTGTAGTTTTAAAACACACCCTAGCGCTATCAACACGCCTAACTTCTATATCCTTCTCCGACCCAGATTTTCCAACTTAAATGATAAGCCATATTTTGAATTCAAACCGGACTCCTATTGACCTGCTTTAGATGGACTATTAACCGGATCAATATCAATTTGCTGTTCCATCAACTGCCCCATAATTTCTAGCATTTGCGGCATAAATACTTCGTTAGTGCGTTGCATAGATGCTTGTAAAAGTTGGGGTGTAACGGTGATTAATTTTTCACCAATCGGGGTTTGATAGAATGCGATTAGGCTACGCAAATCTTCCTCAGTGAAATACTGATCGTATACTGGGTAATAAACCTGCTCTAACATTTGATCATAAGTGATTTCAGTTCGGATAGCTTCGCCAAACTGATTCAGAAAGGTTCTGATATTAGCGCTAATCTTAGCAATTTCAGCGTCCATCATAGCAGGAGACAAATCGCCCCTGCTCCTTATCGTTTGTTCTAGCATGGGCTGAATCTGTTGTTGCATTTGAGCAAACATAATTTGATGTATCTGCTCATACTGTTGCCGCCCCCCTGTCATTTCTAGCAGTTGATAAATGAGCGATCGCTTTGTTATCGAAATCGGTGTTTGCGCAGGCGTTGTAGCCGACGAATCAGTCGTTTCTGGGGATGCTATTTGGGCCACACTATCGGTCAAAGCTTGAGTATTGTCCCCCAGTAAAAATATCGTACTGAGAAGAATCAACCCAATCCAGCCCGTTTGCTTTAACATAGCCATAGAAGTCGACCTCACTTAATGGTATTCCAGACTTTACAATTTCTCACCCCAAAATACGGTGTTACTGAACCGAGGGATGAACAACCGTTCATGGCATTGCCTCAATTACCTTCACCCTAAATCTCTCTCACCTCTGAAACCAAAATTTTAGCACCTTCAATAATAGTCCATCCCAATCCAAAGTCTGCCTGATTTAGACTTTCAGCCTGAATGGTCTGTTCAAGAGAGATATAATCCTCAAGAAACGACTTCCAAACTATTAAGGTATAAACTTGCCCGCCCGAGCCTCCATGAAACTCTTCAACTCGGAAATAAAAAGCTTGTCCATTAATCTCTTTGAAACTATCCCAATTTTCTTCTGAAAATTCCTGCGCAGAATTTAAACTTACAGTAATTTTAGGGGGGGAACGAAGTTTTAGTGAATTTGAGGGTTGAATCAAAAAACCAGATGTTGCCCTCTAGAAAGATAAGGCTAGAGGCAATTCTAGTCCCATAAATCAGTTAGGGAACTAGTGAATACGCCAAAATCCCACCCATAGTCTTCAATGCCAAGTGCTGTGCGCCAAATACAAATGAACTCCAATCCTCATATTTCTGAGGAAGCGCCATGTTCCCTAACTCTCGCCCTTGATCATCTGCTGCGACAATAATTCCGGACTTTAGGTCGCCGTAAATACCTACACAGTTGGGAGGAAGACGTATAAAACGGCCAAACAAAGTTCTTGGTGCGCGAGGCTTGTCAACTAACTCTGATGCATAGAGAGTAGTAGGGTGGGCATCGCCCACGGCATAATCTATCACCTACCCTGTAAATTAATCACCAACTGTTTGTTGATTTACGTGGCGATATTTTTGATTTACGTAGCGATATATTTTGATGTTGGGCAGTGATAGTATTTACATGGGATTTTTTAATTGATAGGTGGATTTTTGCCCACCCTACTTGCTCTCTTCAAACATCGGCAAGGCTCGATCAGCTCTGCCATCTATTTGGCTTAACTCCCTTTGAGCGGCAGATTCTCCTGCTCTGCGTCGGACTACTGGATCTACAGTTTGGAGCCCTGTGCGCCCAACTGCAGTGGCGCCCCAGCCGCAATCATCCCTCCCTGGGGTTAGCGATCGCACTGTTCCCCAACACTGACCCGCGAGTTTTCTCCAACCAACAGCCGCTGCAGCGATGGCGTCTGGTGGAAATCACGCCGGGGTACGCTATGGCTCAAGCCCCCTTACGCCTGAGTCGAATGGCACTGAAATAAGAGTTTATAAATCGCTAAAAGTCCTGATATTCCGTAGGGTGGGCATTGCCCACATAGCTTATTTCAGTGCCATTCACGCCTGAGTCTACCCGCATCCAAGTTCGATGCGGCGGAAGTGGGGGGCGCCATACTCTTGTTTGATGAAGTCGATGCACTCTTTGGTAAGCGCACCGAGGTCAAGGACAACCACGATCGCCACGCAAATGTGGAAGTCAGCTACCTGCTACAGGGGGTAGGGGAAATTGTTGGGTGAATGTGTGAAGCCATTCTGAGGAATCTGCTCACCCTACACCTCCCTAAAATGCTCAGAAATAGTAATTTTTATACCTGTCAACAAAATGAGAAGTTTCTTATTATTTTGCCCCAAGTTTGTCTCACTTTTGTCTTTAGGATGATAGTGTTCTTCAAC
>JAKSDM010000997.1 GCA_022360135.1 Pseudanabaenales cyanobacterium
AGGATAGAAATAGACGACATTTCAACTTGTGTTGCTGGATTGTTATTCTTTGTAGGGAGAATCCGCAAGATTGCTGACGACTTACAGGTTCTCCGCTAGATAGAGTTGTCGTGGATGATGACTGAAGGAGTCGATATTGCACGACCCTTGTGCATAGTATCTTTATTGATTAAACATCAGGATATTAATGAGAGAGCATTTAAACAAGCCAACAGACGCCTTATTTTACCGAGGGTATCCTGTTAGTGTGAGGAGGATTGCTATCGGCCACTGGGAAGCTAAATTTCTGTGCCCGAGGAACAACGAGATTTGGGAGACTGGCCTCACTCATCTAAACAGTGAGGAAGCTATCTCGGCGGCGAAGGAAATGATAGACCACACACTCACCAGCTTGGAGATCGAAGCCCGCTTTAATCGATTTTTGGCGGAGCTGAAAGGGGATTACGCTTGGAGCACTATTTTTGAGGGGCTAGCAGAATATTGCCATCAGCATACTGAGCTGGAGCCTATTGTTAAATATATTGAATATGCGGCAAGTGAGGTTCGGCACTTACGGCATGAGGGCGATAGGCGATAGGTTTCCCGTTACTGGGACGATGGTGATTGGGGGTTGGGGTTAGGGATAGGAAATAAGTTCCTCTAAGTTTTGGCCGCCATCGGTTAAGGCGGCGTTAAAAATTCTGAATTATTCGAGCCGCTCTCCTGATTCAGGAAAGTGGCTGATGAATACCTTTTAAGCAAGGCAAATAAGGTTATTGTATTAAATAATTGAGGCGTATATTTTAAGGCGGGAAGCCTTGCGGGGAAATGGTTCGAGCCCACAAGGGTTTCAGCCGATTTTGGGAGTAAATTTTTCCCGGCTTAAGTTATACGCCATAATTGACAAATAATTGATTTAGCTGTACTTGAACACCCTTGAATAGGCGGGTGCTCAACAATAGTTTCTGTTTCTATGCAAGAGTTTCACAGAAAGATCAATAAATGTTGAAAAGATCAGTAAATTTCTAACCTTTGTTTTGCTCTGTCAGATACCTACATTACAGTGTATTCAAAGTGCGTCTCACGTATCAATTATTGGTGTTTCAGGCGACTTTCCTCGATATAGTGGATTTCTTCTATATAATGAATAAATTGAATTGCGGGGGCTAGCTTGATTTTTGCAAACGTTACCCGCGATATCGGTTATGAACTTAGGAGATATGAAACGCTCATAACTGTTGGAAATCATGGGGTTACCTACCTTGGGACAAAGCGCTGTTTGTTCCTGCTAGTAGGCGCATTTGATTAAACGACTTGAGGAAGTAGCTATTTGTTTTTATAGTTAGCGCGCTTCACACTAGCTGTTTTGGGGTGTCAACATAGGAGCCAATTCATGGCGGACAGTTGATTCTGATAATCAGAATATTGCGCTACGAAGTCAAGAGATTGTAGCGCTTTATCTGGTATTAATCATCCCAAAAACTGCTCCTCTTTTTTCAGGGATTGCTTCTGTGTTGAGTTTGACTGTCTGATTAGACAAATAAACAACTATCTGGATTTTCAATGATCATCCCAGAAGCTTTTAGTTCAACTGAGTCTCGAACGGTCGCTCACAAAGCATTTGTTAGGCTTACCGACCTGATAGGCCAGCTTCAGTCTTGCAGTCAAGAGCAATTTACAGGTGAACTCACTGTCAAGCTGCAAGCGACTCAAGGGCGGCGGTGGAGCCTATATTTCTATGCGGGCGGTTTGATTGGCGGGACCAGCGAAGTTCATTCTATTCGTCGTTGGTGTCGACAGTTATCTCAGCATTGTCCACACTTATCTGTTAGCTCTACCTATCAAGGGGCGGATCGACCCCAGTACTGGGATTATCAATCCTTAGCAAAATTGGTGGAACAGGGTAAGATCCGACAAAGTCAGTTGACAGCGGTCGTTGGCGGCAATCTTACCGAGATTCTGTTCGATCTAATCCAAGCAGAGCAACAAAGTCGCTATCTTTCAGGCTTGCAACTAACCTTCAGGCAAATGTCTCAAGATATCCTTGATTCAGCCTTAGTCGGTATTCGACCTGAATGGGTTTTTAATCAAGCCATGCAGGTTTGGGATGTTTGGCTGCAGGCTGGGTTGGGAAGCTATTCCCCTAATCTGGCGCCGGTAATTCTGGATGCTGAAGCATTGCGGCGGCAAACGTCACCCCTGGCTTACCAAAATCTAACCGCACTCGTGGATGGCGATCGCACATTACGGGATTTAGCCGCCAAGTTGCAACAAAACCTTGTCCCGCTTGCCCAATCCCTGATTCCCTACATACACACAGAAGTTATGAGTCTGGTTGAGGTTGGAGACTTCACCTGTGAGCTAAAATCTGTCGCCGCGACTCCGTCCATTAGGCCAATTCAGACAAACCCCTCTAGTCCGTTGGTGGCCTATATCGAGGATAGCCGGTTCGACAGCCTGAAGATGAGTCAAATCCTAGCTCAGACTGGTTATCGATTCACCAATGTGCAGGATCCTGTGCAAGCTCTGCCTGTCTTGTTGGAACAAAAACCGAGTCTAATCTTCTTGGATTTGCTGATGCCCATTACCAACGGCTACGAAATTTGCGCCCAAATCCGTCGGGTGTCAGCTTTCCAACGGATACCTGTGATTATTGTCACCAGTAGTGACGGTATTGTTGACCGGGTCAGGGCAAAGCTAGTCGGCGCATCAGGTTTTATCGCCAAGCCGATTGATTCGCCCAAAGTACTGAATGCTCTACAGCAGCATCTACCAACTCTTTATGCTGTTCGGTCAGGAGAGCAGCAAGCGAGTTCGCCTCATCTGGGTGTAGTGGCCACATAAAAATTCTGCAAAGTTACTAGAATTGCTCCTGATTTTTCATATGGAGCTTGAAAGCGTTAAACGGTAAAGTTTTTAGCTAAAAAGTAGACCTATTGGCTCTGTTCTTGAAATCGGAGAGTTTTGCATTCGCAAAAATATACCCTATGACTACAGTGCTTTTAGTTGAAGATAGTTTGACAGACACCGAAATGATGACCTGTTACCTTCGGCAGGCAGGGCTTTCGGTGGTCAGCGCCAGCAGTTGCGAAGAGGCTCGAATTAAGCTCCGGTCGCGGCGACCGGATTTGGTGCTGCTCGATGTGATTTTACCGGGGCAAAGCGGATTCGAACTCTGCCGCGAACTTAAGACGAATGTCAATACCGAGCAAATTCCAGTGGTCATTTGCTCCACCAAAGGAACTGAAGCCGACAAACTCTGGGGATCGATGTTAGGGGCTGACGCCTACCTGCCTAAGCCAGTGGATCGGCAGGAATTGATGAAAACTGTACAGAGATTAACCCTGGTTTAGGGATTAGGCGTTAGGGTTTAGGAACGTTAAGTTTATGTTAACTTCACTGGAATCGGCATTAATCGCCACCAACAGCCTGGATGCGCTAATACTAGACCCTCAGCCAGCAGAGACGCGTCAACGATTACTCCGATTTCCGCTAGGTTCTCAGGACAGTGCGCTGCTTCCATTAGAGCAAATTACAGAAATTCTTAGAATTGGCGTGGCGGACATTTTGCCAGTTCCCGAAATGCCTGGTTGCGTTTTGGGAATTTGCAATTGGCGAGGAGATATGCTCTGGCTTATAGATCTAAATGATCTTGTGAGTTCTATCCCCTTGTTTGAGCTAGAGTCTGGAGTCGTCTCCCTAGTGGTGGTTGTGGTCCAGATCAACGGCCAATCGGTAGGGTTAGGACTGCCGCAAGTTCAGGATATTGAGTTACATGATTTGGAGCGACTTCAGCCAGTGGCTCCCGGTTTATTTTCGCCCCAACTTCAGCCTTTTGTCCTGGGCACTTTGCCTGAAGTCGATGGCGCTGTCTTAAATCTCGCCGCCATTGCTCAGTGCCCTCTATGGCAGCGAAATATAGGAGGAGACACTTGATGTTCTTCGCCTTTGACAG
>JAKSDM010000486.1 GCA_022360135.1 Pseudanabaenales cyanobacterium
ATCGCCCAACTGCCCGATGACCTCAATCTAGCCGCCTATGGCGCGATCGCCTGCGGCCCCGGTCTAACCCGAGAGGCAAAGGCGGCGGTTAACGCGGTCTTGGGGTGCGATCGGCCGCTACTGCTAGACGCCGACGGTTTGGATCCGGTTCAAACCCTCTCGCAGCGCTCAGCCCCCACTGTATTAACGCCCCATCCCGGAGAATTCAAACGGCTCTTCCCCAAAATAACCGATCGCCAAACTGACCGAGGCCAAGCGGCTCAGACTGCGGCTCAGATCAGTCAAGCGGTGGTGGTGTTGAAGGGGGCTAGGGTGGCGATCGCCCATCCTCAAGGTCAACTCTGGTTCAATCCGGAAAGTACCCCAGCCCTGGCCCGAGGCGGCAGTGGCGATGTCTTAACCGGACTGATCGGTGGACTTATGGCCCAGAAGAGTGCGATCGCCCCTCCGGATTCACAACTATCTAGCGTATTCGATGCCGCCCTGTGCGGGGTTTGGTGGCACGCCCAAGCGGGTCTGCTAGCCACACAGGAAAGAACGGAATTAGGGGTCGATCCCCGAACGCTTGCTGAATACCTTGATTTGGCCCTTGCCCTGAAATTTAAATTTCAGCAGTCTACCCACTGAATCAATACTACCCCCTCCCCTACACCCCATACCCCATACCCTACACCCCATCTCAGGGTCAGTTACGCAAGCAGTAAGCTGTAGTTGTGTGGCTGGTGATTAGCAATGCAAGCACAAGAGCAACGAGATTACCTTCCAGAAGAATACCTGGCGTTAGAAATCGCCTCAGACGAACGGCATGAATACATTGATGGGCAAATCTTTCCAATGACAGGTGGGACCCCAAATCATAACCAAATTGCCGTCAATCTGGGCTCCGCTCTTAATTTCGAACTCAAGCGCCAGCCCTATCGAGTGTTTATCACCGATCAACGTCTATGGATTGCAAAAAGACGCCTTTATAGCTATCCAGACGTAATGGTGGTCAAAAGCCCATTACAGTTTCAGGAAGGGCGTAGGGACACACTCATCAATCCGCTCATCATTGCTGAAGTACTTTCGAAATCGACCAAAAACTATGACCGGGATGAGAAATTTTCAGCCTATCGAACCATTGACAATTTTCAAGAATATATTCTGATCGATCAGTACAGGATTCATGTAGAAAAATACTTCAAGGCGGCGGAGAACAAGTGGATTTTCTCTGAATATGAGGGTGAAGAAACAACCTTATCTCTAGACTCTATTCCATTTCAACTATCATTGGCGGATATCTACGACAAAGTCGATTTTGATCTTGAAGATTAGTCATGGATTATGATTCCTCGTTGCAAGGCTTCGCTTGTCAACGCATGCTTAAGCCTCTGCCTCCTGGTTTCGTGGCAGAGCCGCTCTAAGGGATTCCCAGGTAGAACCGGAGAACCAGAATATAGCAATTCTCGCTTGTGATGAATACATCTCAGTGAAGGCAGGGTATAGGGTGCAGAGTATAGGGTTTAGTCAATGCAAATGAGAACCAGAATATATACCCTGTTTGAGGAGAAGGCGAAGGAAAGTTCCTCATGACCCATCAGCAGCCAGGACCCGTTTCACC
>JAKSDM010000432.1 GCA_022360135.1 Pseudanabaenales cyanobacterium
GGGGGCGTCGCCCCCATTTCTTGCCACATCAAATCGGTTTCTGAGAGCACTCCCACAAGTTTTCCCAGTTCATCCACAACGGGCAGTCCACTAATCCGATTATCCGCCAGGATTTGAATGGCTTCTTGAAGCGGAGTTTCGGGCTTCACCGTTCGGGGATCGCGGCTCATAACATCGGCAACGGTTTTGAACATATAGTTATAAGCGGATATGCATATGGTTTTCAGTCTGGACCCTCTCTGATTTTATTGTAGAGAACTGCAGGGGTCTCCCTGAGGGGATTCATAGGTCGTTACATTACAGAGACAGCCGGTTTAAATTTCGTCTTAATCTGCTCAACAGCAGTACCAGAAGAACCCACTGCATTACCAAACCGATCCAAGCGCTGGAGAAACTACCGGGTTTGCTGTAGTCCCAAAACGGATATCCTAAAAACGTCCAAATCGTCATCATCCTGGAAGACACTTCCGGAAAAAGGCCAAGTCTTGCTAAGACGATCAGCGGCACTATGATTAACGTCGCCACAACACCCACTGACCAGGTCAGCGGCGCCCGCAAGCGGGTGCTAAAGATAATCTGCACTAAGGTGGCGTAGATCAAAAAACTAGCACCAACGCTGAGGGTCGCCATCATCAAACCGAGAGGAACACTGTCCCGCCCCCGGCTAGCCAGCAGCATCCAGGGCGCAATTAAGGCGGCGGTAATCAGGCAGTTAATCGCGATCGCCCCTACCGACGGACTGCCATCATCCCACACCCATTCAAACCAGTGACCACGGCGGTAGCGCACCCAGTCAAGCAGCATCTGCCGTGACGGGACCAGTCTAAATATCAGCACCATGAACACCGCTGCATTTAGACCGTATAGATAGGGAATCCCAGCCAGTCGGTCTTCAGCAGGTAGCGCGCTAGTTTGCAAGAAGCCCCAAGCCAACACATTCAGATAAGCCACGCTGATGTAACTCAACCGCTTACTCAGCAGCGTGGCCTGAGACATGCGAAACTGGCGCATCACAATCCGCCAAATTAGCAGCGATGCAATCGTCAGGTGCCCCAGCGTAAACAAATGGGCAAAGAAAGCATTATCGACAATGGATAGATACAGCCACTCTAAGGATCTGGATCCAGCCGCACCAAACAGTAGAGACGAGCCCCGAAGCGTCCCCCAAGTCGTAGAGACATTCCAGAACATGAAGAACGGCGATAGGATAAACAGGGCAGCCCAGCAAAGGCAATTGCAGTTGGAGCCTGTTGCCGCATCAACAGCGATTGGGAGCTACCAGTTAGCCCAATCATTAATGCTAACGAAAAGACAAACGTCACCTCAAACCCTAGCACCCCATAGTAGCTAACTAATAGTGTTAGGGAGACACCGCCCAGCAAGCCTGAGACGATGTGCAGCGGCATCGCCGTCGCCACCAGCAAGAAGGGCAAAACGGGAACCCCCAGCAGCTTCCCCAGCAAAATCTCATGGGCCGGACGGGGACTCAACCGAATGAAGTTCAGTGTGCCGCTTTTCTCTTCCTGGGTCAGGTCATTGACCAGATAGTAGCCGCCCAACACAAATAGCGTATAGGGCATCGTCCAGCTGAGCGCTCGACAAATTTGTAGCAGCTGTTCATGCAGCTCCGAGGTCCCTCCTCCCTCCACCACAAAAAACCCCAACAAGCCTTGAAAGATCACGGACAACCCCACCGCAGCCATCACACTACGGGGCTTTAGCCGTCCACGACACTCTCGCAAAAACTGAGGGTTTCGCTGACCCAATCGGTCAATCCAGGTAGTCATAGCCTTAAGAGAACAAAAAGAGATTGAGAAAAGACAAATCATTCGGCAAACGGCGCCCAGCGAGAAGCCGTCCTTAAGCCGTGTGTTGATAGCCCAGCTTAATGAAAACGTCTTCTAGCGTTTCCTGCATGCGATGGAACTCGCTAACGCGAATGCCTGCTTGCACCAGACTGCTTAATAGATCGGCGGCGTCTGACTCAGCGCCAGTAAAGGTCACGCCAAGTTTGCCCGTTTCAGCAATGCGGACATGAGCTTGAACCAGCGGATGATTTTGCAGGTGAGTCTCCACTCGTGAAAGATCGTCTAACACCGCAATCAAGATTTGCTGCTGGCCATCTTGCTGATATAGCGCCTGTAGCTGACTGCTTTGGACTAGACGACCTTGCTCCATGATGCCAATAGACGTACAAAAGTCTTCTAAATCGCTCAGGATATGAGATGAGATCAGAATCGTAACGCCCTGCTGGTGGAGGAGTTTGATGGTTGCGCGGTATTCAATCCGGGCGATAGGGTCTAATCCGGATACAGGCTCATCCAGCAACAGCAGGCGAGGCCGATGAATCACTGTGCGAGCCAGACTCAATCGCTGCTTCATCCCCCGCGACAAACCTCCAATCAGGCTATTGCATTTGGTCTCTAAGCTCACTAGGTTGAGAACTTCCTTGATTCGCGGCTGGATCTGATCTGTGGGCAAATAGTAAAGCTGGCCAAAATATTCCAGGTAGTCCTGTACGCTGAGGTCGTTATATAGCGGAAAGTCGTCCGGCAAAAAGCCGATATAGCGCTTTATTTCTGGATCGGGATGGCCGCGAATCAGACGTTTTCCATCAATATAAATATCCCCTGTGGTGGGGTCTGCCGCCATCGCCAGCATGCGAATCATTGTGGTCTTACCGGCGCCATTGGGGCCAATCAAACCGTAAATTTCACCGGCTTGCACTTCTAAATTGACCTTGTTAACCGCAGCATAGTCGTCGAACTGCTTAGTCAACTGATCGGTCTTAATTACAGGAATATTGGTCATAGGTTTACCAAATTGAAGGCTTGCGAGCTAGTGCATTGTTTGATCAATGTCCTGATCAAACAGCTCTAACACCCCCACGGTGCCGACAAAAAAAGTATAAATCCCATATTGGATGGGGGGCTTTTTCTTTGAAGGGGCGTAAGCAGCTACAGCTACCGCCTCAATGGCATGAATCGCCATCGCAAAGCATCCAAACAAAAAAACAAGATTAAGACTGTTCGGCAAGGCGCCATGATTTAATGTAGTGTAAATATTCCAGAGCGCCAATCCAATGGCGCTGGAGATAAGCGCTATAGAGATGATTTTAATCAGGGGGAAAACCTTTTTCTGCATAAGATTTGCGTTAATTCTAAAGAGATCGATCAACCCTTTGGGGGTATGAGAGCACCGTCTCCATTATCCACTGTGGAACCGACAAGACGCCTAATGCCTAGACCACAAAAAGGATGAACCCCAGCCCATTGAGTCGCAATGATATTATTCCTCAGATGATAAAAAGGTTATTGTGGAAATCGGTCAGCATCCAATTTGGCGGCTTTTTTTAAAGTCGATGATTCGTGTCCTGATTGGTGCGGACAATCAGCGGTTGTACGATACGCTCGATTGGCGGCAGGCGTGCGATCGCCTCCAACAAACAGACCTAATGTATCCATGCTATTAC
>JAKSDM010001125.1 GCA_022360135.1 Pseudanabaenales cyanobacterium
ACCTTGAAGATTGCCTGATTCAGTTAGATACCTCAGGCTGCGAACAACTGGTTAATGAAATTTTGCCTCAACTTTCCCTATTAGATCCCGCCTGCGGATCAGGGCGGTTTTTGAAGATGGCTCTGCTGCGGCTGATGAAAATTTATAGCGTTGTTTTAGGGATTCTCCAACTTTCAGAAGGGGAGCCATCCACTGAAGACTTGACTTATCAACAAACAGAACCGTTATTCTCAAGCCAATCCATCAAGACGCGCATTATTACAGACAATCTCTACGGGGTTGATCAGCTGGCGGAAGCAACGGAGATGGCTAAGCTCCAGTTATTTCTGGCCTTAGTCGCCTCAGCTCAAACAGCGGCGGATCTAGAACCGCTGCCCAGCGTCGACTTCAATATCATGACGGGAAACGCCCTAATCGGTCTGATTCGGGTTGACGAAGAGGGATTTGACCAAATTAAACCCAAACAAAAAAACAAGCGCAACCGCAAAAAAACCGAAACAACCGCCCGCCAAGGGAATCTACTGCAACCCTTGGCGGCAGAAAGTTACCGCACTATTGTGGCGGAAAAAAATATCAGCATTGAACACTATAAAACCCAAGCCTATCTCTTGGCGGAAGTGGAGGACATCCCTCAATATGCCCAGGCTGACCTGCTGCGAGATCACATTGATGAGTTGAATCACCAGGCGCAATCCAAGCTAAATCAACTTTTGTTAGATGAATTTAGTCAAAAGTTAGGGATCCAATACCGACAAGCCCAACCTTCCGGAAAAACAATTAAACGATTACTCAATATTGAAGACATTGAAGCTCTGCAACCCTTTCATTGGGGATATCACTTTCACTCAATCATCCAGAAAAAAGGCGGTTTTGATGTCATTATCACCAATCCCCCGTGGAATGTTTTAAAACCTCATCTCAAGGAGTTTATCAGCCAATTGGGCGACCGTTTAAAACAGCCGGGTTTAAACCCTCAATCTTTGCAGGATTCCATCAAAAAATTAATTCAACAAGACACAAACATGGCCGAATCCTGGTTATCCTATAGGAGCCAATTTTCCTATATTAAGGACTACTATCGAACGGCTGAACACTATTCAAATCAGCAGGCGATCGCAGCGGACAAAAAAACACAAACTCACTTTCGACTAGACAGATTATTTCTAGAACGCTGCTTCACGCTGCTCCGCTCCGATGGTTTTTGTGGACTTATGACGCCATTTGAAATCTTGGCGGATTCAAGCGCTCAGCCACTTAGGAACATGCTGCTTCAAGCCACTCGACTCGATACCGTACTCGGCTTCTCTAACAGCCAGTCAATTTTAGAAAACCTCAGTCGCCGCTTCAAATTTTGTCTAATGAGTTTTGCAAAAGGGGGCAATACAGATGCATTAGAGATGACTTTAAGGATTGAACCAGAAGAAGCGATCGCGCCAGCGGAGTTGGAGGATTTTTTGCACCTTTTCAAACAAGACTGAATCATAATTAAACTTTACACTGCCAGGAATCGTTGGATGACTTCGTTACTCAGCTCATTGGTGGGGCCAGCGGCGACGATGCCGCCCTTTTGCATGGCGTAGTAGTAATCGGCTTGGCGGACAAAGTGGAGATGTTGTTCTACCAACAGCACGGAAATGCCTGTCGTCTGGACAATCCGTCGGACGGCTGATTCAATATCCAGAATGATGGAGGGTTGGATGCCTTCAGTGGGTTCGTCAAGCGCCAGCAATTGCGGGCGACCCATTAGGGCGCGGGCGATCGCCAGTTGCTGTTGTTGTCCGCCGCTGAGGTCGCCTCCCATGCGAGAGAGCATGGTTCGGAGCACGGGGAACAACTCGAAGATATCTGCGGGGATATTGTTGGCGGTTAGGCGGCGAGATTTTTGGGATCTGGCTTCTAGTCCCAGCAGCAAGTTTTCCTTTACTGTCAAGCGGGGAATAATCTCCCGCCCCTGCGGGACATAGCCAATGCCGAGGCGAGCCCGCTGATCGGGAGACAACCTGATCACCGATTCGCCCGCCAGCTGAATACTGCCGCTGCGAGCGGGAAGTAGCCCCATAACTGTCTTCAGCAAGGTGGTTTTACCCACTCCATTGCGACCAATCAGGCAGATCATTTTACCTTGGGGAACCGCCAAATCCACATCTCGCAGGATATGACTCTCCCCGTAATACACATTCAACCCAGAGACCTGCAGCATGGGCGGCGGCGTCATCGAGTCTAATTTAGGATCAAGCACGGACGGGGATGTCTGACTCATGGTTGTGGGTTCTCCTGCTTATGCCGCTTGGGGACTCTCTTCCGGTTTTCCCAAATAGACCTCAATCACCCTGGGATCGGATTGCACTTCCTCAATACCGCCCTCGCACAATAGAGCGCCTTCGTGAAGCACCGTTACTTTACGGGCAATTTGGCGAACAAACTCCATGTCGTGCTCAATCACAATGATGGAGTGACTCTCCGCCAAAGACATCAAAAGCTCGCCTGTCTGTTCTGTCTCTTCATCCGTCAACCCGGCCACAGGCTCATCCACCAACAACAAATCTGGGGATTGAGCCACTAACATGCCAATTTCTAACCACTGCTTTTCGCCATGGGAAAGTAGTCCGGCGGTGATATCCGCTTTGGCTGTTAGCCCGATCACCTGCAGCAAACCGCCCACAGTGCGGCGCTCTGCTGCAGAAGTTTGCTGGAACAGAGTCGATAACACCGTTTTGTAACGGTTGCAGGCTAGATCCAAATTTTCTCGCGGGGTCAGATTCAGATATACCCTTGGGGTCTGGAACTTTCGACCAATTCCCAAACGAGCAATCTCATCTTCCGAGCGAGATCGCAAATTCTTGCCCTTAAACCGAGCCCTCCCCTCTGTCGGCTGCACCTTACCAGTAATCACATCCAGGAAAGTGGTTTTACCCGCCCCATTGGGACCAATAATCACCCTCAACTCGCCCTCATCCATATCGAAGTTGAGCTGATTCAACGCCTTAAAACCATCGAAGCTAACCGTTAAATTTTCAATTTCAAGAATTTTAGCCGCCATGTTCTCCCTTCCTACTTCTTATCCACCAACTCTTTCCGCTCCTGCGTCACTTCTGGATCCAGCTCTAGCTTGGGATAAGTTGCAATCGGTTGGGGGCGACCAAACAACGACCGGATTTGCTCGACGGCTTGATAGCGTAGCCAGCCCACAATGCCATTGGGAAGAACCGTCACCACCAGGAGGAAAAGGGCTCCCTGGAAAAACAGCCAGAATTCTGGAAACTGCTCACTGAGGAGAGTTCGGGCATAGCGCACAATCAAGACGCCGAGGATCGCCCCCACTAGTGTGGCGCGGCCGCCGACCGCCACCCAAATCACCATTTCAATCGAGAAGGCGACCTCCATTGCATTGGGCGTGATAATGCCGGACTGAACCGTGTAAAGGGCGCCAGAAAGACCAGCCAGCGCACCCGAGACCGCAAACACTAACACTTTGAAGCCGGTTGGGTTATATCCCGAAAACCTAACCCGGCTCTCATCATCCCGAATCGCCAGCAGTAGGCGGCCAAAGCGACCACTGGTCAGCCAGCGACAGAGGGCGTAACCGCTAGCTAAAAAGAGCACCGTTAGGGTATAGAAGGCAAACTGGGCGGCATCCGAACTGGCCAGAACGCCAAAAATGGTTTCGGTATCTGTTTTCAAACCATTGGTGCCGTTGATCAGCTTCTGTTGACCGTTAAAAAAGTTGAAAAACACCACCAGCGCCGCCTGGGTCAGAATTGAGAAATAGACTCCGCGGATGCGATTCCGAAAAACCAGGTATCCCAGCATCCCCGCCACAATGGCGGGGATGACAAAGACGGAAACGACGGTAAATGGAAATGAGTAGAAAGGTTTCCAGAACCAGGGTAGCTCTGACACCCCATATAGGGTAAAGAACTCGGGTAATTGTCCCTGAGGCAATTGCAGCTTCAGGTGCATCGCCAGGGCATAGCCGCCCAGGGCGAAAAATATGCCGTGTCCTAAACTCAACAGCCCGGTATATCCCCAAATCAGATCAATCCCAAGGGCCACTATGGCTAAGGACAAAAACCGGCCTAACAAATTTAGCCGGAAGTCAGTCAAGATCGCAGGCATCACCAGGATAAGGACTAGGGCGATCGCAACGACAATCCCCGCTTCTATCAGCAGCGCCGACTTTGATCGTCGTTTCTTGCCAACAACGCCTGCTGTGACTTCAGCCATCGAATCTACCGCCATCCCAGTTTCTAATGAATCTCAACCCGTCACCGTTTTGTTCACGGATTACCAAGAGGCAACCCCACATTCTGAAGCCGTCTCTATGCATCCACCGTCCGCCCCTTCTGTGGAAAGATACCGGCGGGACGAAGCTGCAGGAACAAGATAATCATGGCAAACACCATCACCTTCGCCATACTGGTGGTGGCGAAGAAAGTAAAAAAATCTACTAATGGCTGTAGGAAAGACGCCCCGGCTGAGGAGAGAATCAGGGCGATGGAGCCGGATCCCACCAAATAGGTGATGATCCCAATCACCAACGCCGCCACAATGCTGCCGACTAGTTTGCCAACCCCCCCGACAACCACTACCATGAAGGCGTCAACGATATAGTTGCCACCCAAGTTGGGGCCTACCGAACCCAATAGAGTAACGGCGAATCCAGCCACCCCCGCTAGACCCGCTCCCAGCGCAAAGGTGAAGGCGTCGACTTGCTGAGTGGGAATGCCCAAACAGGCGCTCATGCTGCGGTTCTGAGTAACGGCCCGGATGCGCAATCCCCAGGCGGAGCGCTGCAGGAACCAGTAAGTGCCGATTAGACAAACAATGGTGAGCCCAATGATAAACAGTCGAGCGTAGGGAAAGTGCAGCGTATTGCCGACAGCCACCCCGCCCCTTAACCAAGCAGGCGCTGTTACGTCTACATTACGGGCGCTAAACCAGGGCTTAGTTAAGGCTCGATTCTCACTCTGGTTGATCAAAACCCCAGTGAGTGTGGCAATGGCCAAGGAAAGGGGCAGCACCAAGGCGATCGCCCAGTTGCGAATCCGCCGCCAGTCTGTGAATTGCTGGAGGATCCATTGGCCGCCAAAAAACAGCAGACAGAACAGAAAGACGCCGATCATCATGGCCCAGTTTACGCTGCGGACATACTGTCTGAGAATCAAACTAACGCCCCATGTCGCCAGCAAAGTTTCTAACGGTCGGCCATAGAGATAACGAATCACACTGCGTTCCAGCCCCAACCCGACTAAAGCAGCCACCAAAAACGAGAGTGGGATCGCTGCCCAGATATACAAACCTGCAACAGGATCTCCCAGCAATTTGAAGCCGTTCTGAACCACATAGGTGGTGTAGGCTCCCAGCATCATCAACTCTCCATGGGCCAAATTAATCACACCCATGAGACCAAACACAACGGCCAGCCCCAGCGCTACAATCAACAGAACTGCGCCAATACTGACACCGTTGAATAGTCCATCAATCAAACCTTCCAACACGCCCTTTCACCCAAAAAAAGTACGGATCTAGATATTGAGAACGTATTCAGTGCGGGCTAGACTTACTCATAAACCGTTCCCAGCCTAAGTGGTTTAAGTAACCAGAGTATCCTAGCTGACATTGACCACTAAAACCGTTCAGAAAAAACAACAAGATCTCCTGAGAAAGCGGTACGATAAAGGGCTAGTTCAATCCGTTACGAGTTCGTTCTATGTTGTACACAATTGTACACGGTTGTACACGGGCGCTCCAAGATGGGGAGAATATGGAATCCCCCCATCTCGCAGAGAAAACTATTCAATAGAGCGCGAGCATCCATTCGCAATTGGAGTTGCAAGTTGTGTATACAGCAATTCCACCTGTCGATGCCTCAGATCTTATACTTGCCGCCTTTAGCTGAGTCAGACCAATCGCAGGCATAGCCCTTGGTATCCGGCACATATTGGTTCCAGGGGATGGGATCCACCGGACCTTCTGTTTCGGAGACGA
>JAKSDM010001387.1 GCA_022360135.1 Pseudanabaenales cyanobacterium
AAAATTCAACCCTCAGATCGGCTGACATCCTGGCGAGCTTCAACCGTTTTCCCGTAAGGTTCGCCGCCTTAACATTTAAGCCGCCAAATTAATTCTACAAATTCCTTTGCATCTTTCTTCCCGTAAGATAAGACCATTTATTTATCAATCTATAACGAACGTATGTTATAATTAAATTTAAGGCGATAGAATGCATCTACTGTCCTTCGCCCTGTCGTCATGCCTAAGATAGTTGACCATGATCGCTACCGCAAAGAACTGCTCAGAGGGTGTCTTGACCTCTTCGCTGAGCGGGGTTACGGTTCGATTACGATGCGGCAAATTGCTAAGGGCCTTGGCGTCTCCACCGGCACGCTGTACCACTACTTCCCTAGCAAAGAGAGCATCTTCATGCAGCTAGTCCAAGAGTTGTGTGAACAAGATATTTCCAACTTCTTCGCCCAAGCTCCCGAGGCGCCCACTCTAGAGGGGCGCCTCCAGGCCATTGTAGACTTCGTGTTTAAGAATACTCAGTACTACTCTCAGCAACTCGTGCTCTGGGTTGATTTTTTTCAGCAGACCCACACCGACTCCGACCACGACATCAATTTTCTACGTCAGGTTTGGGAGCGGGCTCGGGCCACGTTGGCAGACTACCTACAAATTTCAGATCCCGCCCTGGTGGATTTAGTCATGATCTTCCTCGATGGCCTGATTTTGCAATGCATCTATGGTCGTGTGTACGATCATGTCGCGCCAGATACTGCTTGGTTCCATCAGCAAAGTCAACTGATGATTCAGATGATTATTCACTATGAACAGAACTTCCCTCAACTTCAAACCTAAGTCATGGTTGCTGCGGCTGCTGGTCGCGGCGACAATAGCGACCGGGGGGACGCTTTATGTCGGTCTCTCCCAAGGAAGCGGATCAACGGCTAAAGCGCCAGAGACGACTGCGCCAATGGAACTGCCTGGTGTTTCCGCCCTGGGCCGGTTAGAACCGACTGGAGAAATCATTCTGGTTGCAGCTCCCCTCGATCTGGATGGCGATCGCCTGGCAGAACTCCTGGTCGCAGTAGGCGACCCTGTCAACGTCGGCGATCCTATTGCTGTGCTCGATTCTCGCGATCAGCTCCAGGACAAAGTCACCCAAGCGCAGATGCAAATCCGTCTGGCTGAGGCCAAACTGGCTCAGGTAAAAGCCGGGGCCAAATCTGGGGAGATTGCCGCACAGGAGGCCGCTGTCACCCAGCAATCTGCAGAGTTGGCTGGGCAGTTGCGGATCCAGCGGCAGGCCATTGCCCGTATTGAGGCGCAGTACGAGGGCGATCACGCCGCCCAAACTGCAACCATTCGACGCCTTCAAGCTGAGTTGCATACAGCTGAGGCCGAACTGACTCGCTACCAAACCCTCTATGAAGCTGGCGCGGTCTCTACCTCGCTCTACGACAGCAAGCGACTCAGTGTTGACACTACTCGTCAAGCGCTAGCAGAAGCCAAAGCCATCCTGGCTCGCACAGAAGCCACCGCCCAGCGACGACTGCAGGAAGCCCGCGCCGAGCTGGCTCGCTTAGAGAGAACCGGCCAAGCCCGGTTGGTCGCCGCCCAGTCAACCCTGAATGAAGTGGCGGAAGTGCGCGCTGTAGATGTGCAAATGGCCCAGGCCGAACTGGATGCCGCCCAGGCGTCGCTAGTGAGGGCGCAGAATAATCTCGCCAAGGCGACGATACGAGCCCCGAGGGCGGGACAAGTGCTGCAGCTCTATACCCGGCCCGGCGAGCAAATCAGCACCGAGGGCATTGTCGCCCTGGGACAAACGGAACAGATGCTGGCGATCGCAGAGGTCTACCAAAGCGATATCAGTCGGGTGGCGCTAGGACAACAGGCAACCATTCGCGGCCAAGCCTTCGAGGGTGAACTGCAGGGTGAAGTGATTGAGATTGGCCGCCAGATTAGCCGCCAAAACGTCTTCAGCAGTGAGCCAGGAGAAAACCTGGATCGCCGGGTTGTGGAGGTCAAAATTGCCCTGACGCCCGAAGACAGTCAGCGGGTCGCCAACCTCAGCAACCTGCAGGTGCAGATTGTGGTTGCAGTCTCCACTCAGCCCGCGCTTTGAGCTGCTTTTTGGGATAACGAATGTTCGATTTTTTATGATTGAATCGCCATGATCCGGCCTAAATTTCTCAACAAGACGCCCTTGGCCTGGTTGCAGGTGACGCGGGAGCGAACGCGGTTGATGGTAGCGATCGCCGGTATCGCCTTCGCCGACATGCTGATCTTTATCCAAATGGGCTTTGAGGGGGCGCTCTATGATGCCGCCATCCAACCCCACCGCAATCTGCAAGCAGATTTGGTCTTGATCAACCCACAAATGCAGACACTGTTTTCGGTCAAGTCCTTTCCCCGCCATCGGCTCTACCAAACCCTAGCTCACCCCGATGTGGCGTCTGTGAGCGGGGTCTATGTGGAGACTGGTCAATGGAAGAACCCAGAAACCAAGCTAGAGCGGGCCATTTTAGTCTGGGGAATTGACCCTGCAGCCCCCTCGTTTAAGTTTCCAGAAGTCAATCAAAATCTGGACAAGATTCAGCCGCTCAATCAAGTGCTGTTTGACCAGGCGGGGCGGCCTGAATATGGACTTTCAGCAGCGGCATTTGAACAAACTGGCGCCTTCGCCACCGAACTCAATGACAAACTGGTGAACGTTAAAGGGCTATTTACCAATGGGGCCTCCTTTGCGGCGGACGGCAATGTGATCGCTAGCGACTCAACATTTTTGCAGCTCTTTCCCAACCGCGACCCGGACCAGCTTGAGGTGGGCTTAATTAAGCTCGAACCCGGCGCCGATCTTGAGCGGGTTCGGACCGAGTTAGAAGCGGTTCTAGCCAATGACGTATTGATTGGCTCTCCGGAGGACTTTGCCCAAATCGAGCGGGAGTACTGGGCCAATGGCACTGGGATCGGCTTCATTTTTGGTCTTGGCGTCAGCGTGGGTTTTATCGTCGGCATCGTGATTGTCTATCAGATTCTCTACTCCGATGTCTCCGAGCACCTGCCGGAATACGCCACCCTCAAGGC
>JAKSDM010000257.1 GCA_022360135.1 Pseudanabaenales cyanobacterium
AATGGCGGTTACGCCAGTCGCCTCTGGACAAACTGCCTTGGAAGTGCTTAAACACAACCGGGGTTATGACATTGCTCTGATTGATTGGCAGGCGTCAAAACTGGATGGGGCGGCCCTGGCTGTAGCCATTCATCAACTGCCAGGTTACGAGAAGCTACCCTTGGTTCGACTCGACCCAATTGGCAAACAGTCCTCTGCCATCTACACCATGGGGACAGCTCATAACTCAGACTTTGCAGCTATTCTGACCAAGCCAGTAAGACAATCGAGACTGTACGACATCTTGATTCACTTATTGGTCCACTCCCAGCCCTCTCAACCCGCTTCAACAGGAAACCCCTCCCCATTTGACTCAGAGTTGGGCAAGCAGATGCCCTTACGTATTTTGCTGGCTGAGGACAATGTTACCAATCAAAAAGTCGCCTTGCACGTGCTTAAACGTCTGGGATACCAAGCCGATATTGCTAAGAATGGCAGGGAAGTCATCGAGTGTCTGCATCGTCAACCCTACGATGTCATTTTGATGGATGTGCAAATGCCTGAGATAGATGGGCTTAACGCCACCAGACTGATTCGACAAGAGTGGGGCGCCAACAATGGTCTGAGGATTATTGCCATAACCGCCAATTCGATGGCGGGCGATGAGCAGATGTGCCTGGATGCAGGAATGGATGACTACATCAGCAAACCAATTCGCATTGCCGAACTAGTTGCAGCACTGAAAAAGTGCCGTAGAACTGAGTAGTCGGTCTACTTTAGCAAAACTTCATCATTGACTTACCTTTGTCTTACGTAAAATTCCTTATAATTTATCTATAGCACGATTTATTTCTAACAACTTATGTTTAAAGCGCCCCAACCCACCAGTTGGGGTTATTTATTTTCATTGCGACCTTCTCCATTTCCTAACGATTGCAGCCTATTTTGAAACTGGCAATTTCGAGGAACATCTCATGCCAGAGCATTTTAAGCAGCCCCATCGCCCCTTTTCTCACCGCCGCTATTCCTGGGATGAGTCAACGCTATATTACTACCTTACACTGGAAAGTTGGGCGGGGAGCCAAGCGGAATGGAGTGCTCTGATTCGCCAGGAAGCATTGGGGGATGATGAACTAGAAATTCCGATATCCCAATCGGGTTCGAAATCCACGTTAGTCACATTTGGATTTGCGCTTATTTTGTTGTGCTTAAGTGCTGTCACCTTGATTTGGAATGCTGGCAGACTGACGGAGGCGGTCGTCAAAGTGGGTGAAAATACAATGCAAGAGGTTACCAGCCCAAATCGTTGGTCTTTCTAGTCGCTCTACGCCACTCCCTATGCTTTCAAGTTCTCAAGCTCAAGTTCTCTCAGTCGGAAACGCAACGGCATGCCATCAGACGGATAAATTAAAAGATTCTGCTGTAACTCTTCAAGAGATGAACGACCGTTGACCAATTCCCAATGGAAACACCGCAGCAGTTGCGCCAACATGACCGTTGCTTCCAGCATTGCCAAATGCTCGCCCAAGCATCGATGATACCCTGAGCCAAAGTCTATCATCGGAGGAGGATTGTTCGCCTTACCTTGCTCAAGCCAACGTTCGGGTAGAAACTGATCCGGGCGAGGATACACCTCCGGATCTCTCCCGGCCCCTAGTGTAGACCAAAATAGTTTCGCGCCACGAGGAACAACAACGCCCTCCACCAAGATATCGCGCTGAGCTTCCAATGAAGTTGACCCTGAGGCTACGGAATAAAGGCGTAAAGTTTCCTTGACAATCGCTCGAATGTAGTTGAGTTCCTTCAAGCTTTCTGTATTGATGGCGCCATAACGGCGCCAAGTTTGGTCAACAATGGACTGCGCCTGTTGAAACACGCATGGATTTAAGGCTAACTCTCCGACTGCAAAAGATAAAGTGTGAGCTGTTGTATCAGTCCCTGCTAATAACAACTCAATCACTTCCGCAACTAATGTTTCCCGAGTATATTTGGGTTCTTTAGCGGCTATTTTTACTAACATTGATTCTTGGAATAAAGGACTGATTTCAAGTCCTAAATCCGGCTGTTTTTTTTCTATTAGTTGTAAGGCTAAATCTACTCGGGGAGTCAGAAACTTTTCTAGATATCGTCTTGCCGCCCAGTAATCACGAGATGCTTGAGTGGGGAGATACTTCATCCATCTCTTTTCTCCCGTGGCTACCCGCAGAAACCGATAGCTGACAACTGACATAGCCTCGTATACTTTGCGGGTATTGAGGGCGGGGCCTTCGGGGCTAGGGCTTTTTCTATCTACGGGAGTGCCCAGCATTAAACAGGAAATCACCCGCATGGTTAGCTCTACAAACAGTGGATCGACCTGAACTTGTTTTGCGGGTGTGGTTTCCTGCAGGCTTTCAATCACTTGCATGCAGGCCTGGTTGATCATTTCTACGTATTTGGAGAGACTGCCTGCAGTAAATTCAGGATTCCAAGTTCTGCGTCTCCACTGCCATTCAGCCCCCTGTTGCCCTAACAGAATAGGGCCGCTGATGTCGTTCCAAGCGTTGCTCGTTCGCTGAGACCGAACCAGGCTGCCATCCCTCATGCCATTGATGATGGTATCTTCGATGACTTTTGGTTTGCTCAAGATGATTACGGGTTGACCAATCCAGTAAACATACATGGGCCCTAACTGTTGAGCCCAATCAAATAATAATTGAAAGAATTTTTTCTCTTTGACGGCGGCTAACACTTGAGGAAGATTCCCTAACAGCCAGTGCTTTGGAGGGGAAGGAAGTACATTTAAAGAGTGATAAGTCTGCTTGCGTTTCCACCAGCGCCAGCCCATGACTCCGGTTATGCCTATAACGCCCAATACTATAGCTAGATATGAAGCTGTCGATGAAATTGAATAAGATAAAGCAAGCTGAGTAATGATCGCTGGAAACATAAATTCACCCTTTGCCAAGCAATTTACTAACTTTTTGACTACTCAGAAACTAAACTTCGCTAACCACTCAAACTCAAGAAATATAACGGTTTTCATTGGCATTGACTAGGCCCTACGCCCTACCCCCGATTAACCTACCTTCATTGAGACACCTGCAACACAAGCGAGAATTGCTATGTTATATCTAAAATCACGCTTCAAATGGAATGATAGCGTCTTCAGCAACCACATAAGCGATCGCATCCGAGGTTAATGAGACTTCGCACCCCCCTGTAAATTCACCAAATGAGGGAAGTGTCAGGCGATTTTGGGATGTTTCCAGGTGAAAGCAGGGTAAACGTAGATCATCAAGTTTGGTCTTGATCCGCACACAGGGATGCAAATGACCACAGATGTTCAAGCAATTACTCTGGGGAAAAGGTTCGTGGCTGAGCACCAGGTTGTCGATTTGGATTGGGTTTGTAGAACACTGCATTGAGAGATGGCTTAAAGCCTCGATCAGGCTGCGATCGTGATTACCCAAAATCAGGTTCACGTCTGTATTTATACTACTGAGGAAGTCTGACCAGCTGTCTAATACCTCATCAACCAAGGCAAATTTGGAGTGAAAGAGATCGCCCAGAATGAATAGAGTCTCCGGTTCAAGCGCATGACAAAGGGTTTGAAGCCGATCAAGGGTTCCCTGGTTGATCGTGTTTGGGATAGGAATACCCCGGCTTTGAAAGGTTTCAGATTTCCCCAGATGGACATCAGCAACTAATAGCGATCGCAACCCCTCGATATAAATGGCTTTCTCAGGCAGTAACCGTAGCTTACCGCCAAGAATCGTAATCTTCTGCATCAATTAACCTATCGCGTCTAACCCCATTAAACCGGATTAGAGATCGACAAATATCATGGCCAAAACGTGACATTTGTCATGGTCGCAATAGGATACTTATTCGATATTATTCAATTATCGAGATCAAGAACTGGGATGCAAAAGCTTTGAAGAAAGTTGTGTATACAGTTAAAGCGAATGTATTACACTGCAACAAATAATGTGGGCAAATAAAGTAATGTGGGCCAAATATAGACAATTTTCAATAATAGATTCAGCTTTTGAGTAGTTCGTCATCGTCACTTTCTGTTTGCTTACTCATCACCCCCTAAGGATATGGAACTAAGTGAGTTCAGACACCGGTACAACGATGCTCAGAATCGCTTCAACGGAAGTCTTCAGGCTATTACGGTTGCAATTGAAATAGTGGCGGCCAATAATCTTCAACACTGCCACACAATTAATCAGACTCTGCAAACCATTAGCGAGTTCGTCCCACGGGTGTTCACTGATTACGAGGAGCTGACTGCAGTTATTGATGAATTCTTAAACTCCCAGCAATCCCGGAATAATTCTCCTCAGGAGTTAGG
>JAKSDM010001219.1 GCA_022360135.1 Pseudanabaenales cyanobacterium
CGGAAGATAATGTTTCGGTGTAGGTTTTGAGTCTCGTCCGGCCCCTGAGAAGTCCACTCATAGGCTGGGAAGGTCGTGAACTTACCAGGTTCATAGTTTTCGTCGGCGATCTGGACTATTTCCCGCCAGACAGATTGAGGGTCCTGGGTCTCTGGCACCACCCCAAAGAATTCGGCGTGATCCGTCACCATGTAAAAGTCGAGGGGCTGCTTAAGCTGGATCTTATAACCAGCCGCGTGGTCAATGGCGGCCCCTTTGGCATAGGCATAGGCGTCGCGGGGGGTTGTCCAAGTCCCCGCAACGAAGGCATCCAGCGACAAATTGGTGTGGACGTGGGTGTCGCCAAAGTAGGCATTCTTCCGGCGCCTTCTGGGCGCTGCTTGCTCCGCTGCAAAAAATGGATTTGCTTTCTGTTCAGATACTGCTGCTGCTCTGGTTTCTTCCCCGAATAACTGGACTGGCGCAGTTGCCTGAGATTCCTTTATATTTAATGCTGATATATTTAATGCTGAGGGATTTAATGCTGAGGGCGTTTCCACCGCCTTGGGCGGAGCCGATTCTGGCGGCGCCACAGTTTCGACCTTTTGCCCCCCCCATCTCAAAAACTTAGACAGCTTCAGCTCCTGCACTTTCACCGGCTGTACCCAGATCAACAGAGGCATGAGGACGCCAACTAGGCAGGCAACGACAAATTGGATTAGACGTTTTCTGAACATGGGTTTAGGAAAACGGGGGTGAGGGTATCAAGGCGCCTGGAAAAATTGATTTAGGCTTCCTAAAGCGCAATCCTAGGGTGTAGGCGCCACTAAGTTGAAGCGCGATGCCCCAGCCTTATTTGAGATATTTCGTAGGCTGGGGATTGCCCACGCACCTTATTTCAGCGGCATTCATCCTAGGGTGCAGGCGCCGCCAAGTTAAAGCGCAATGATCCCAGTAGGATTGTCAAACCTAGACCGACGATACCAAAAACTGGCGAAGAAGAAAGACTTCTTAATCAGACTCAACACAATCATTTCCTGGGAAGAGTTCCGCCTACACTCCACATCCTTGCTTCACCCCACCAGCCAAAACGCCGCCACCCGTTCAATGCACCAAAAAGCAGCCAGGGAGCCGATGGCATAGGGAGTCAGCCAACCGCTCCAGTCGGGCCATTGAGGTCGGGCTCGCTGCAGCAGGGCAATGATAGTCAGCACTACACATACAAACATCGCCTGACCCGTTTCTACCCCCACATTGAACAGAAGCAGAGCCAGGGGAATATCTGCTTGAGGCAACCCCACAGCAGTGAGCGCCCCGGCAAAGCCCAGGCCATGGAGTAACCCAAAGGTTAGCGCCACGAGCCAGGGATATCTCTCAGTTAACCCCGACTCGCCCCGGCGACCATGAGCAAGTTCTGCCGCTAGAAACAAGATACTGAGGGCAATCACCGCTTCGGTCGGTGTTTGTGAAACATGCACAAAACCGAGGGTGGCTGCGCCTAAGGTGATGCTATGGGCGATCGTGAAGGCCGTAATCGTCTTAAATAAAAGCCAGCGATTTCGGACTATCAACACCAGACCCAGCACAAATAAAAGATGGTCGTAACCACTGAGAATGTGGCCAATGCCCAACTTTAGATAAGACCAGGCAATTTCAGGGCGAGATCCTTTGGCCGGAATCGCGTAACTGGGATTAGTAGCGCGAAGCACCGCAGAGTAGGTTTCACCATCAGCGGTTTCTAACCTGAACAGCACATCGTTGAGCGCCGCTTCTAACCCTTTAATATTGATGGTCTGACCATAGAGTCCAGCCTCTCCACAGCGAATGGTCCAGCGCTTTAGCAAGGCTGCTGGTGACTGATAGACAGCCCGACTGGCAACATCTGCGCACTGTTCTGGAAACTCTGGCTCCTCACTCAACGGCGCAACGGCGCTTTCCCCGGCAAAGGGAACCTTCCACGAAACCTCGTACTGGTTTCCACTACGCTGGAGGATGTTGAGGTAGGCGGGTTGCAGGGCGTGGGCGTGGGCGGGAGGGGTGGGGAGCCAGAAGAGCAAGGCCAGGAACAGGGTGAGGCAGCCGGAGAGAAAGGGGAGCCAGGGCGCAGGGCGCAGGGCGCGAGGTATGGAGTGCATGGCGTCGCCCTCTGTTAATGGCCGAGGATGTTGAAACCGGAGCCACTGTTGAGGGCGCCTGCGGCCTGACGGTTGAACCCTTCCAGGACGACATTCAGATCTGGATGTTCCGCCAGGACTGAATCGTCAACCTTGAGGGTATACTTGCTCAGCAATGCCTGGTAGAAGGCGTCATTGGCTTCTATTCGACGTTCATCCATGAGGGTGCGTTTGACCTCCTCATAGACTTGACTCAGGTCTGCGGATTGCTCTGAGCGGCGATCGCTAATGCGGATGAGATGTAAGCCATAACTCGACTCAACTGGTCCTCGCCATTGGCCGGGCTCTAGCTCAAACAGGGCGTCGGTGAAGGGTTTGCCGAAATATTGACGAACATCGAGAGGCGTTTGAGCGATGTAGTCGTAATTGAGCATGAAGGAATCGCCTAGTTGGGGCGCGCGATCGCGGATTGGGTTATCAGAATTCAGTTGGTTGAGCGCCGCCACAGCATCAAAGTTAACCTGCTCACCTCGGCTATCGGCATTAAAGAAGATGTGGGTAAAACTAACACGGGCCGGTTGAACGTAATCTTGTGAGTGATCCTCAAAGTAAGCTTTAATTTCTTCATCGGTTGGCTCTACAGGGGGAATCATATCCCGCGAAAGGAAATCCATCTTCTGGACCAGCCAGCGCCGCACGATGGTATCATTTTGGTCCAGGTTCATCGCCAGGGCCTCACGATACAACACCTCTTCTTGGACATTAGACTCAATTAGATGCTGGAGTTCTTGAGCCGTTGGCGGGCGCTTCCACTGTCCCTCCCAGGTTTTTGATAATTGGGTGACCAACTGCGGAGACACCGTAATTAAATCGATGCGGTTAGCTCCATTGATTTTGTGAATATAAGTATGTAGTCCAAATAACAAGGCGCCGATCAATAGAAAATGTACTAAGGGTTCTCGAATTAACCAATGAATCCAGGTTTCTGGGTGGGTTGGCCTTAGCTCAGAAGCTGATTGATGATGGGTCTGTATAGCTTCTATGGTCGAAGTATCGTCGCTCTCAACTCTCATAAAGGCGCCTCGAAAAATTGATTTAGACTCCCTAAAGTACAAGCCTAGGGTGCAGGCGCCACCAAGTTGAAGTGCGATGACCCCAGTAGGATTGCCAAACCTAGACCGACGATACCAAAAACTGGCGAAGAAGAAGGACTTCTTAATCAGACTCAACAAAATCACTCCCTGGGAAGAGTTCCGGCCTCTGCTAGAGCAGGTTCGTCCTAAACCTAGAAAGAGCAAGATAGGTCGTATTAGGATTGAGCGAGCCAAAGCCAATTTGGGTTTGATGACTTTCGTGGATGCCGCCATTTTCACCGCGCTTCTGAGGCAGGCCGCTCGCCATTAATTGTGAATTGTCCGGTTCGCAAACAACAACCTGAGTTTTAGGCCGCTCTGCTTTGAGGACTCTGGCTGTCCCTTTGAGTGTGCCCCCTGTGCCAAAACCGGTTACCCAGTAATCGAGCTGTTGATCACGAAAATCATCCAGATGAGTGGTTAGCACAACAGGGATTGTTATCAATACGTGACCTGTGGATGAAAGCCCGGGGATATGTTTGATAACGTCAGTTCATGTTTGCTCCTTGGGGCTGAACCGCTCGGTGCGGACCCGCCGCCGGGAGGGGCTGGGGGAGAAACACTCCCGGCTACCCGACTGGCTGGCGGGGCGCTTAACGAAGAAAACCCACTTTGAGAAACACCCGCTCCGCACCGTTGCGGAGGCGCAAGCAGAAATTGAACGACTGACCGGCATCAAACGCAGTCCGACTCAGATCAGAGCCTTTCTCAAACGCATCGGGTTAGCTTGCCGCAAAGTGGGCTTTGTGCTGAGTAAAAGCGCTGACCCCAACAAGATTAAAGAGCAAGAGGCGTTTCGAGTTGAGCAACTAGAACCCAGGTTGGAGGAAGCTAAGGCAGGGAAGCGCACCGTCTTCTTTCTGGATGCGGCGCACTTTGTCTATCGAGCCTATCTGGGGTTCATCTGGTGTTTTGAGCGCATCTTTATTCCGTCTCCATCAGGGCGTAAACGCTTTAATGTCTTGGGGGCAATTAACGCCGTCACCAAAGAGGTCTTCACAGTCACCAATCAGACGTATATCAACTCCGAGAGCATTTGCTTGATGTTGCTGAAGTTGGCGGCTTTGGAGCTACCAACCCCCATTACCCAGGTTTTGGACAATGCCCGTTATCAAAAGTGTCAGTTGGTGCAACACTTAGCCGATATCTTGAACATCGAGTTGTTGTACTTGCCGTCCTATTTGCCTCATCTGAACTTGATTGAAAGGCTGTGGCGCTTTGTCCGCAATGAATGTTTGTATTCCAAATACTATAGAAACTTTGCCGATTTCAAGAGCGCCATTGAAGATTGCTTGGAGAAAACTGGAACAGACCATAAGCAGCGCTTGGAGAGCTTGTTATCCTTGAATTTCCAGTCTTTCAAGAAAGTTAAGATTTCAGCCGTTTAGAGTATATCTGCAGTAAGTGAGCGGCAATGCTCTGAGCTTATTGATCCAAATCTCGGAAGCTCAGCTTGTCAGATTCCGCCTTCCTATCTTGCAGGAAGGTGTATACTGTCTGGTCTGGTTGATGGGGCGCGCGATATTGCAGTAAGTCAACGACTGTAGAGAACTCAGGGATTGTCATCGGATCTCTCCCACCGTAAGGGGCTATCCTGTTCGGTATGTCCCCATGTGTCGAAATGGGGTGTCGAAAAAAATCCCAAAAAAATTCAGGTTTATTTAGGTTTAAATTCAGGTTATGAACTTATCAGGCAATTACCGCCATCGCTTTTAGCTTGCTGGAGGTTGCGATCGCAGGCTTCAATAAATTTCTCCAGACCAACATCGGAGGATGGCGACAGTGTCGCCATCCCAACACTAAGCGTTACAGACAGGTCAGGAAGCATCTGCAATTTGGGCGTCTGTTTCAGAAGCATCTGGGCTATTGGCTCACCTTGAACTGCGTCGTCAAGTGTGTTTCAACAAAAGCAATCGGGTGCATACCATGCCTGGGAATAGATTATTGCCCGAGCATCGAGGGGTGATTATCACTCGTGGGTTACAAGAATGGGCCTGCTTGCTGCCGCAAGATATGTCTTTTGCCACTGTGCAACGGTTATTAAGCTGGCAAAGCCAAGAACCGGATGTGATTTCGACCACCGAAGCGCGCAACTTAGTGAAACGTCACGGTCAAGTTATTCGCACAGCCGAGACTGAGGAAGTGAAGCGATTGGAGCGCGAAGATTTGAGCCAATTCCAGGCCAATTTGCTCACTGCTGCAGTCCCTAAACGCTCAGCAACTTGGTCGTCAGAGTTGAATACGGCGGTTGAGCAAGTCTTAACTGAAGCTGAACCTACTCCGCCGGAGGGAGTCAGTCACCAAGATTGGCGACGAGTGCTCCAAGCTCGTCTGGATGAGAGAGACTGCTTAACGGTTGAGCAACTCCGTCGATTGGGACCTGAAATCCAGACTAATCAAACCCTTGTGGCCACCGACGATATCTTGGTTCGGCGTCCCCAACGTCAGTGCTGGTTGAACTTACGGGTGGTCAGAGTGGCGACACAGCAGGGATATCGTTATCTGAGTGGGACAGGAAGCTTGGTGCTCAGTCAACTCTATTTGCTCTTGCTCCTCTGTGGTGGACTCAG
>JAKSDM010001249.1 GCA_022360135.1 Pseudanabaenales cyanobacterium
CCAGATCGCCAGTTGAGCCGGATCGAAGGATTTAGCTCGCTCGCTGAGGTCTGAAGACTGTTGTCTGAGTAAGGCGTTGCGCTGGCGTAGCGCTAAAGTGTACTGCTGCAAGATATGAACATAGAGGGGCTCCAGTTGGGTGAGCAGGGTGTCGACCCAGTTGCGTCGCTCTCTCGGTCCCCCCCGCACTAAATCTAAATCCAGACAGGAAAATTGAACGGCGTTTAAGGTTCCCAGAAAATCGAGTTGCCGCCTCAGCTTTTCTCCGTTCAAGGCAACCGTACGCCGACTGCCATTCCGCAGGGTCAGCGTCAATTCCCTGAGGCCCAAATCTCGTTGCAGGGCGGCGGTAATTTGGCTCATGGGCGCCCCCTCCTGAATCAGGTCGCGATCGCGGCTGGTGCGGTGCGATCGCAATGTCGCCAACAACTCCACCGCCTCCAGAAGATTGGATTTTCCCTGAGCATTGTCGCCCACCAAAATCGTCTTAGGGGCGTGGAAAGTCACAAGCTGATCTTGATAATTGCGAAATTGCCTCAGGTGAAGGCTCTTGAGATACATGAGCGGGGCCGGGATTCCCTTGCTTGCAATCTTAATCTACACAAATCCCAGCTCTTTATGGCGGGTGAGACGATTTCTAATCGATGGGGGGTAGCTTACTTAACCCGAAATCGCATCATCACCGGCAGGGGGTCTGAGGCTTGGGCCGCTTCACTGACCACTCGCCACTCTAGCGGCTCAATTGTTTCAGGTGTGTAGAAGATGTAGTCTAGCTTGTACAGAGGCGTGTCAGACGGATAGGCGGCAATCGCCCCATCCGCCACTGCGCCTTGGAAAACCTAGGCTTCAGACGGTCTGACTAGAGCATCAGCGCCTTTCTTCAAGATAACCCCAGTTTGGTGAACTGGGTGAATCAGCAACCATAGTTCTCGGGATGCGATCGCAGGCGCAGGGGGGCGATTTTATAACGCGATCAACCGCAGAATGGGCGTTCTGGACGTTAATAAATACTTCTCCACCAGTGTCAAAAGCTCCGGAGAGCCCAATTTTTCTGACACCCAACATACTGATCAATCAATGCCAACTCTGTCAGCAGTGGCATGGAATTTAGACCATAAATCAGCATCGCTGTAGTTTGACTTAAGCAACAACTTTGTTGCTTAATGTATAATAATCAAGTTAATAAACAACTTTGTTGTTTAAAGGTGCAGTTGCTCTCACAACTGCTTGGAGAACAAAATGTTTTCTATGTCTGATGCAAGTGCCATTTTAGAAGTTTTACGACGTGTAAAAGATTCCGAACTTTACCAGAGCTTGGTCGAAATCTAACCGCAATCGCCCAATAAATTGCTGATCGAGTCTCCGTCGCTGCTCTTGCATCCTGAGATCTGAGAGGTCAGTCACGATTTGTGAGTTGGCGCCGGTACACCTAGCGTGAGAAGAACATAATGACACTCCATCAAACCCCATACGACAAGACTCTAGCCTTTTGATATCAGCACATCTAGTTATTTTGACCACAATCCTTTTGGCTACGTCACCCATAAGTTTGGTGACCCGCAACACTCGCAACGCTTCAACGTTTGATCAGGCTGCATAGCACACATTGTCCCATCAAAACTGACTGTCGGAGGCTGTTATGTTTCAAAAAATCCTGGTTGCAATGGACAGCTCAGCCGCTGCCCAAGCGGTCTTTGAAAGAGCTGTCGCTTTAGCGCGAGTAATGGATGCGCATCTAATGCTGTTACATGTGCTATATGCAGATAATCAGGCCAGCCTAGGCCTGCCTATGTATCCTGTGGATGATCAGAACAATCCAGATATGCCTGTGCCTCTTCCCGTTTCCTTTTTCCCACCCTATGATGATCCTGGTTGGAAAGCTTATCGGAAACAGTGGAATATAGTTGAACAAGAAGGACTTGAAAGACTCCGACTCTATACCGAACAAGCAACGGGTAAAGGGATTAAGGCTGAATTCACTCAAACCCCAGGCTATCCTGGTCAAACCATTCGGAAGTTAGCGCAAACCTGGGGCTCCGACTTAATTGTGATGGGGAGTCGTGGTCGTAAGGGGCTGAGTGAATTATTCTTGGGGAGTGTGAGTAATTATGTGATGCACCATGCGCCTTGCTCGGTGCTCATTGTTTCTTCCTAGACAGAAGATAAGGCTGAATTATCACACTGGCGGGAACAACAAATCATCTGGAGTGATCTGTCCACCTCTTTGGGGATTTGATACAAGAACTACTTAGGATCCCGGATCCAATAAGACGCTCAATAGAAATCTGATTGCGGCGTCGTTAGGTTGTAGGGGCGAAGCATTTGGAGCGAGATTGACAAAAGTGTCTCAAGACTAGCAGCCAAATGCTTCGCCCCTACTAGTGATCTCTCAGTTGATCGAGTTATTTAATCCTCGATCCTTATGTTCCCTCAGCCGCACTATTAGCCTTTTTCAGAATTCAATATTTGCACATTTCTATTATCACGATTTGCACATTCTATA
>JAKSDM010000094.1 GCA_022360135.1 Pseudanabaenales cyanobacterium
GCCTGGAAGCCCGCTGAAGACAAGCCAGAGAGGCCCGTCGTTCATATTGCCAATCGCATGGTGCAGGGGTCGGTGCGCGCCCGAAAGATTGTGATTCCTCAGGGACAGGGATATGTCACTAAAGTGAACGAAATTCCGCTAGAATACCCCCACCCTTTGGCGGCGGACAGCCAATATCGGGAGTATTGTTCTGGCGAGACGTTCAAGGGGGTTGAGTATTTCACCTCTAGTGTGGCGCGACCTGGGGTGACGGAAGCGCCCCCGGCTCGATGGGCCCGCGATTGCCCCTGGATGCCTTGGATGAAGCTAGGGTATGGACACCCCGCCAGATTGAGGTATGAGACTACGATCGCCCGAGTTGATTCGTTCGAGCAACTCCACCCCAATTTAGTCAAACTCGTGCGAGAAAAGTTGCCCATTTATGAATTTACCCCAGACCAGTGCGACGAGCCTAACATGACAAGCATTCTATATTTCAAGAAGCATTTTCAGTCTTACTTAAAGGGGGAATTTTTTCCCATAGAGGAAACAGTTTGACCACCCCGGAGGATAGTTAGCCTGATCATCTGGATTAACGGCGCCTTTGGAGCAGACAAAACAACGCTTGCAAACACACTGGCTTCAAATTCAGACTTTAAAACCCTCTCCGAGAAGGGCAAAAAAATCTAAAATCTAAAATCCAAAATCCAAAATCCAACGTTCTTCCCCCTATCGAACTGCGATCGGACTCCCCGCCGAGCCGGTCGCCCCCGTGATTGGAACGCGGACAAAGATATAGGCGAACTGGTAGACTCCGTCCTCAATCAACTCAGTCAAGGTCAGGTTCTCGTGCAGGAAGACGCCATTCTTGGTAATTAGCTCGGTATGCACCGGGAAAACAAAATCGGCGTCAGGGTTAGGAGTAACCTCCACTGGCCAGGTATCTGCGCCGACTAAGAGGACCTGTTTGTCAATCAGCCACTCAGCGACCTCTAATCCGATACCTGGGGCGCCGCTATTATAGCGCTCGTTATCCACTTGCCAGAGACTTCCCCAGCCAGTGTTGAAGAGGATCGCGTCCCCTGGCTGGATATCGTCCTCAGACAAGCTTTGCTGCGCCAATGCAGCCTGGACGTCCGTCATGACGATCTCCTCTCCAGCGTCCAACATTCGTCCCTTTTGGCCCGCCACATCAATCAGAATCCCCCGGGTGAAGATAGGCTTAACCTGCTCTATTCCCAGCTTTTTTAACCCATTTGCGTTGCCCATCTCGCTCACTGTGAAGCCGTTGTAGTGCCTCAT
Source organism: Pseudanabaenales cyanobacterium (assembly GCA_022360135.1). Lineage (GTDB taxonomy): Bacteria > Cyanobacteriota > Cyanobacteriia > Phormidesmidales > Phormidesmidaceae > JAKSDM01. The sequence continues at coordinate 1,282 of JAKSDM010000094.1, forward strand.
TTCGGTCAAGTCCCCCGGTTCCCCGAGCTGGATGCCGATGTGGCCAAGGCCATCGAACTGGGTGCCGACCTGCCCGATCTCGGCGGTGAGGTATTCATCGAAATAAGTCAATTGGTTACTTCCGAAGGGTCCCCCAGTCGGTGTTCCCGGAATCCGCAGCGAGAACACCCGCTCGCCAAAGAGCGGCATGTCGGCATCATACTGTCTGCCTAACTCATAGATCTTACCTGCTTCAATGAGCTGGACAGCCGCCATAACCTTGTTAGGCGTTATCCAGTTAGAAGCGCCCGCCTCATCGCTAGCCCCCCATCGAGAGGGCCACCAGGGTTCTATTGCCTGAGTTGATGCTTGAGTTAACCTCTGAGTTGATGCATAAGGTTCGGGATTGGCGACAACTCTAAAGGCTGTGGTCAGAACAATTGCAAGCAAAGCGATGCATATAGATATCTGCAAAATATGATCTTTACGCAAATGGTCACCCTTCTTTTCTAGACAAGTTACCCTTTTGGGCTTTGAGCACCTAATCAGCGGCTTGCAACTGGTTAAACCAACAACTAACACAGCTAGCGGAAAAACTATAGCAATTTTCACCTGGGTTGAACACATCTCTTGAGGGCAGGGTGTGGGGGGTAGGGTGTGGGGGGTAGGGTGTGGGGGGTAGATATTCCGTAGGGTGGGCATTGCCCACATGGCTTATGACAGTGCCATTCGGGGTAGAGTGTGGGGTGTAGTCAATGTAAAGGGTTGGGCGTCATTCCCATGAAGGTGGGAATCCATCAAGAGTATGAAGTTATTTCTAAACGCCGCCTAAATCTTATCTGCCGCTGCGTAGAAACCTGATAATAAAGTGTAGCAACCCCTGATGTGTGCGGTAGCCCTGCCGGATGAGCGTCAAACAGATTTTGGTCTTAGCGGCCAATCCTACAGACACCCCCCCTTTGCGTCTGGAGAAGGAAGTCAAGGAAATTCGCCGCAGTTGGGAGCGGTCTAAGGGCCGCGATCGCTACCATCTCCAGGCCCAATTCGCCGTCGGCGCTCGGGACTGGCGGCGGGCGCTGCTGGACCACGATCCCCATATCCTGCACTTCTGCGGGCATGGGGTGGGGGCGGCCGGGTTAGCCCTAGAGGCGGATGAAAGCGGCGTCGCTCAGCTGTTAAGCACCGAGGCGATCGCCGGACTGTTTGAGGTTTGCCAACAGCTGGAATGCGTGGTGCTGAATGCTTGCTATAGCGATGTGCAGGCGCAGGCCATTCGAGCCCAGGGCATAACTGTAATCGGCATGAATCAGGCAATTGGGGACGATGCGGCGCGGGAGTTTGCGATCGGATTCTATGACGGCTTGTTTGCGGGGCTAACCTATGAGGACGCCTTTAAGGTAGGGCGGCATGCGATTCAAGCTGAGAATATCCCAGAGCATTTGACCCCAGTGATCAAAGGCGGCGTCTGTTCCGCGTCAGCTGCTGCCGACAGCGCCCGGGTGTTTATCAGTTATCGAGCCCAAGACCCGGATCAAAATCTGGCTCAGACGTTTTATCAGGAACTGTTTGCGGCGGGACATCAGCCGTTTCTGGCGGGGTCGAGCATTCAGCTGGGGGAGCTGTGGGCGCAGCGAATTTTACAAGAACTGGAGCAAAGCGACTATTTTCTGCTGCTGTTATCGCCCCAGTCGGTCACCAGCGAAATGGTGATGGATGAGCTGCAGCGAGCCAA
>JAKSDM010000256.1 GCA_022360135.1 Pseudanabaenales cyanobacterium
CCGGGTTCAATTTGATCAGAATCACTAATCCTAACGGTAGGCAGATTGTTCGCCTCAATTTTGATCGCCGCGACATCGGTGACTGGGTCTTCTCCCAAGACTCTGCCTGGAAAGGAACGGCCATCTTTGAGGGTCACTTGCACGTCAGTAGCGCCGTCAATCACATGGGCGTTGGTCAGAATGTGACCGTCTGCATTGATCAGGAACCCAGACCCAAGACCCCGTTGAATCTGCTCAGACGGCGGAATCGGGATTTGTGAACCGAAAAATCTTCGAAAGAAGGGATCATTGAAGATTGCAGGCGTCTGTTGAGTCACCCGTCGAGAGGCGTCAATGCGGACAACGGCAGGGCCTGCTTTTTCCACTACCTGGCTAATAAAATTGGCGTCTCTAATGGTTCCAGTATTGGCGGATTGAGCTAAGGCTGGCTGGGAATTGTCATTTCTCTGCGCCAGGGATAGCGGCTCTGGGGTTTGGGGGTTGAATGGGGGGTTATTTCCCCAAGCCAAATAGCTGCCTCCTAGAGCCAACCCCGCCCCTAATAACACCCATGGCAAGTGAGTAAAGGCATTTTGCCAAAATCGACGCCTTGAAGATGGCGCGCCTTGATCGTTTAGATGCTTCAATGGTGATTTCATGGGTTACTAGACAATCTATTTTACAATTACTTTCTACAGAAGAAACTAGATGTGACAATACTCGATCGGGAATAATAGTTTAACGACAGCCCCAAGCCTACAGCAGAGTGAGAGCGATGGTGATTGAGTGGCTTAAATTTCGAGTGGCGCCCGAGTTTAGAGAAGCCTTTATTCAGAAAGACACCGATATTTGGACAACGGCCCTGGCAAGCTATCCAGGCTTTTTAGGTAAAATGGTCTGGATTAATCCCAATGATCCCACCGAGATTGTGCTGGTGATTCATTGGGCGACTCGGGAGGCGTGGAAAGTGATTCCTCAAGCCGACTTGGATCAAGTCGATCAGCAATTTGATCAAGCGATTGAATTTGACTACGAGTGGGTTGAATCGAAAGAGTATCAGGTGCGTCGGTTCCGATCCACTGGTTAATCAAGCATGAGCTGTTGTCTAGCGCCTACCGCTTACCACTGATCACCTACTCAGAGATAGCTAGGTTAGGATACAAAAGAGGATTTATGTCGCCATATTGCTCATGCCAGTCTGTTCTCATTGTCATCAAATGGTTAAGGCTAGCACCGTTCGTTGTCCCCATTGCGGTGTTTCACTGAAAGCCTATGGCCATCCAGGCATCCCTTTATACAGGGCGGAAGCAGATGCTTTCCTTTGTCAAAGTTGTACCTATCATGCAGACAATACCTGTACGTTTCCACAACGACCCTATGCGAAGGAATGCACACTTTATCAGGATATTAATCAACCGACTCCGCCGTCTTATCCCCAGCGATCGCAGTTGAGTCTAGATAGACTTTGGTTTCAGCGCAATGCCGGCTGGCTAATTATAGGGGGATTACTGGGGATAAGTTTGCTTATAGCTCTGATTTAAGCGCAATTTCAGCGGCTTTCTCAGCTTCTATGCTGATTTCTGATAGGGATTCTGGGAGGGTGGGAAGTGATCACCTCGACTCCTCAGATTGAAACACTGGCAGGTCAAACCAGAAAGTTGTTCCGGTGCCGATCTCACTGACTACTTGGACTTTGCTGTTGTGCTTATCAATAATATTTTTCACAATAGAAAGTCCTAAACCAGTGCCTTCTAAGGTATGGACTCGATTTTCGACCCGGAAGAATCGATCAAAAATAGATTCTTGATCCTCTGGCCCGATGCCAATCCCCGTATCCGAAACTTCTATTCTAATATTTTCAACGACGTCAGGGTTATTGGCGATCAAGGGCAATTTGTAAGCTCGAATCATAACCCGTCCTCCTGCCTCTGTGAATTTCAGGGCGTTACCCAGCAGATTGCCAAAAACTTGCAGCAATAGGTCATAGTTGCCAAAAACAGGGGGTAAATCAGGTTCAATCTCTTGCTCTAACTCAATTTTCTTATCTTTGGCATTGAGCCGGTGGGTGCGCAAGGTTTGCTCAATGGGCTGGATTATATCAACGTCATCAAAATGGTCTTGCCGGTTTGACTCCAAACGAGACAAATCAAGCACATCATGAACTAAGCGAGTCAGTCGATCGGTTTCATGATTGGCGGTCTCCAGAAACTCACGGCGCTCAGACTCATGCAAGTCTTCTCCATACTCATGGAGGGTTTCAATGAAAGACTTAATATTAAATAATGGGGTTCTCAGTTCGTGGGAAATATTGCTAATGAAGCGGCTTTTGGCCTCATTCAGGGCGACTTCGCGGGTGATATCCTGCACCGTAATGGCGATTCCCTTAACGTTCTCCCGATATTGGTCAAGCACGGTAGTCAGCAAAATACGAACCGTGCGATTAGTCGGCTCGTTCATCGTTATGCGCAGCTCTAGCCCTTCCGAATCTCGGGTGGCGACTTCATAGAGGGGGCGAGTCAGTTGCAACATAACGGTCTTGGGTAGATGTTCTAAAACTGTTCCCCCAGCCAGCTCTTTGCCCTCCCAGCCAAAAAAGCGGCGAGCTGTCGGGTTGACTAACACCACCTGCATATCGTTATTCAAGAGAATCGCCCCATCTGCGATCGTAGAAACTAATGTCTCCAGTTTCGCCTTCTCTGCCGTCAGTTCTTCAATATTTTGGGCTTCATAGCGCTCCAACCGCTCACCCATTTCATTAAAGCTAAGGATTAATTCACCCAGTTCCCCCCCCTTCGGCAAATCAATCCGTTGCTTAAAGTTGCCGGCGGCAATATTCTTAACGCCCAATAGCAACTCTTTAATGGGTTTTGTAATGATCAAGGCGTTAAAGACAGCTCCCAAAATCACCATTGCCCAAATTGAGATAAATACAGCTACCGTGACATCTCGGGTTAGATGAGAGGAGGCCACCACCGTAGGATTTGGGTTGATGCCCAAGGCTAAGACACCTAAATGCTTATGTTCATAATTGAGGGGCACAAAGACATCCGTCACCTCGCCTGCCGGGCTGAGATGCTGACGCACCATCGGCAAATCGGCATTTTTCGCAAAGTTCTCTGGCAGCTGCATCCGCCGACGAATAGTGAGAGAGTTTTGTACAGCCGCCTCAGAGAAGGGGATGCCGAAGAAGATTTCTCCATCTTCATCAGCGTAGAGCATATAACGAACGCTGGAAGTGCTTTTATAAAAGCTGTAGGAAAACCGAGCCAACTCCTCTCGATTGTCCGTACTGATCATGGGGGCGACGTTGGCTGCTAGCAGCAGTCCTAAATCACTGCCAAAGCGAGTATCATTCAAACGAGCATCTTGCTGAATGGTGTTGACAGCCCAGAAGGTTAACCCACTCATAATTAGGGAAACCACTAGCGTTGCCCCCGCCATCAGGCGGGTCTGCAGAGTGAAGTCTCCCCACCAACGGATAATTAGCTCCCTGATTTTGGTCAGTAATTTGAACAAGGCTTTTCAGGCTTAACCGCTCTTAAACGCTTACTGTATCAAAATTATAAGATTTGCTTCTATTTTCGCATGTTCTTTAAGTATTAGAACCGGGTGCATGTCTACTGCAGATTGATACAGGGCGAAATATAGCGGTTTTCATTTGCATGGACTACACCCTGCAGCCTACAAACTTATACCCTGCCTCCACTGAGACATATCAATCCAAGCCAGAGGCTATACTTCAAGCCTTCCCTTGGCTTCCCAGCGGTCCGCTTAAATCTTGGACGGCCTTGACTATTGACTCACGAGTCGTTTCAGCCCCGAATCCCCAAGCCAGCAGAATAAAATGATCACTCATGGGCGCTGCTCCAAATGTCGGTTTTTGCCCATACAGTTCATTCATGCCTACCCACGACAGCAGGGCGATCGCCACACCTCGACTGACCCAGCGAAACCATTGCAGTTGGGGTTTTGCGTTCTGCGCCTTCGTCTGCTCACTAAAGCGCTTTACGGCCGGAATAGGAGGAAGGCGTTGGGGTTGGAAAATTTGCAGATTTCCCGGGTCTAGATTTCCCGGGTCTAGATTTCCCGGGTCTAATATAGCTGTTTCGTCTTGAGGGGTTGGGGGGTTGCTCTGTTGTTCAAGTTCTGTAAGCAAGGTGGTTAACTCTTTCTCAGCCAATGATCGCCATTGTTCAAACGCTTTGACGACTTCGGGAGACAAGCTATTAAGACGTTGCTCTAGCAGGGTGCGTCTCTCTTCCCAGAAGGGTCTACGTTCTTCGTCCAGCTCTGTCTCGTGGATAGCTAATTTCTCTAACCAGGTTTGGCCTTGAGCATATCGCTCTACCTGCCATCGCAGCTCATTCAAGCGCTCGAATAGCCGCTCAGGGACTCCATAGTAAGTTGCTTGCCGCTCGACATCTTCCAAGTGGGTTTGGACAAATTGTCCATAGTATTTATCTTGCATGGGGGACTGCTCAACTTCCTCCATCAGCTTTTTCTGATAGTCAAGCTGGGATATCCAGTCTTCGCGCCCTTTGCGCCATTGGTTCCAGATGTGCTGAGCATCAACCAACTTGGTGTTGGCTATTTCCCAAGTTTTATCATTGAGGGCGACCTCAACTTCAATTAGATAATCTTCAACCCGCTGCTTGAAGCGTTTTGCTTGGGGTTGCTCTTCCCCCCGCATCTGAGTCCGTAAGTGACCAACCCGCACCACCAATTCATCCCGCCGCAACCCGCTGGCTCGATACCAGGAGAGGCTGCTCCCTAGCACTACACCGCTAATCAAGAGAATTAGCGGCAACCAGGGGGGATCCTTGATTTGAATAGTAAAGGGGATAGGTTGTTGTCCCCCATCATATTTGACTAGCAGGGAGCCTCTGAATTCACCACTGCCGTCAAACTGTGAGGAATCAATAGTAATCTCAATCTGGATGGCCTCGTTGGCTGTTAGCTGCTGCTTGGGCAAAATGACTTGAATGGCTTTAGCCGATAGGGCGGCTGCATGATCGGCTCGCTCCAGGTCTGATGGAACCACTTCTAAGGCTTGAATCGCTTTATCTGTACTCAATCTCAATGTTTTTGAAATTGAGATATTTCGTTTTGTAGAGAGAGTCAGACTTTCTGGGACAATCGCAATCTCTGCATAAGCAGGGTAACTCAGCATCCATGAACAGAATACGCCTGATAGGATTCCCCAGATAGCTTTCATGGCATTAATATAATTTAATTGTTAGATTTTCTGAAGTAGATACCCCAATTGCTCTGCTAAATATTGAGAATTTGCACCCTCCTAATTTCAAGCAGGACTCAACTGCTTAGCCCTGTCCCCTTGACCCGATAGCCGATATCTCGACGGTAATAAACCCCTTCAAATTGAATACAGGACACCGCGTTGTAAGCGTTGGCGATCGCCGCTTCGAAGGTCTCGCCAATTGCCGTAACCCCCAGTACCCGACCACCATTGGCTATCGTTTGTTCCCCTTGTTGCTTAGTCCCTGCATGAAAAACATAAGCGCCCGTTGCTTCTGCCTGATTGACACCCGTAATCGGCATTCCTTTTGAATAACTGCCTGGGTAGCCTTGAGCCGCTAACACAATGCAAGCCGCCGCCCCTGAACGCCAATTAATTGGAGGCAATGTTCCTAAGCGCTTCTGAGCACAGGCAAGCATCAATTCTTCCAAAGGGGTTTCGAGTAGGGGTAAAACCGCTTGCGTTTCTGGATCGCCAAACCGACAGTTAAATTCCACCACCTTAGGATCGCCTTTGGGAGTAATCATCAATCCCGCATAGAGAACTCCCCGGTAGTCGATATCCCGTTGATCTAGAGCCCTGATCGCAGGCTGCAAAATTTCGGTTTGAATCCGTCCCATCAATTCAGGTGTGATCACCGGGGTAGGGGCATAGGCGCCCATTCCCCCCGTATTGGCTCCGGTATCGCCTTCCCCGATCGGCTTGTGATCTTGGGCCGGCAATAGGGGACGAATCGTCAGGCCATCAGTAAAAGCCAGCACGGACGCCTCCTGACCCGTCAGATACTCTTCAATCACAACTTGGTGTCCAGCTGCTCCAAACTGCCCACCGAACAATGCTTCAACTGCGGCTATGGCCTCGGGGAGGGTGGCGGCGACCGTAACCCCCTTACCCGCCGCCAGACCATCTGCCTTGACCACGATAGGAGCGCCCTTGACTTGGATGTAGTCAATCGCCGCTTGGGCGTCCGAAAACACCCTGGCGTCTGCGGTGGGAATGCTGGCTTCTCGCATTAGTTGCTTCGCCCAAGCCTTGCTCGACTCAATTTGAGCCCCTGCTTGAGTCGGACCGAATACCGTAATTTCACGCTCAATCAGATAGTCTGTAATCCCATTAGCCAAGGGTTGTTCAGGGCCGACCACTACTAGCGCTATATTGTTGACCAAGGCAAAACGCGCGATTCCCTCAAAGTCGTCAACCGCTAAAGGTAAATTGCGGCACCGTTCTAGGGTGGCTGTTCCACCATTGCCAGGAACACAAATGACCTCAGTAATCCGCTGAGATTGTATTAGTTTCAAAGCCAGAGCGTGTTCCCGTCCACCGCTACCAACCACCAAAGTTTTCACAGTCCTTTATTACCCCTGATACATCCCCAGCGCACCCCATTTTCCCATGATGTTAAAGATCCGGCTTATACGATTTACCCTTCTCGCCATCACTGCTTTACTCCATTACTCTTCATGCTGCTTAGTCCGTGCTTCAATCTTCAATACAAATTTGAATCTCCAGAACCCACGGCACTATAAAATGTCAGGGGTTTACTATTGATTAACTTAATTCAAGGGATTTTGAAAATTACCGGATGGAGGCCCTAAATTTTCGATTACTTGTCTAGGACTCAAATTGATTCAATCCAGGAACTCTCCCTTAAAATCGCACATCGGGGAGTCTGCCATCACCAGTCATGTTTGTATTCTGAGATATCAGGCGTCATTGACCATGATAGAGCGCACGGGGCCAGAGACTGAGGTCAGCACGGATGCCTCACCTATCAAACCATTGCATTCCTCAGAAGAAGACAGCCAAAAATCTAAACAGCAGCTGTTACAGGAAGTAGCCGCCCTCCGTCAGCAGGTTAGTGAGTTTCAGGCGCTGCTGAATCAGCGCCAAGTGGATATGCAGAAGCTGACTGATGAAAAAGCAGAACTTGAGTCTAAATTTGAAGAGCAAACGGCCGCCCTCAGGGAATCTAATAACTCATTAGTGTCCGAAATTGTAGAGCGTCGCCAGGTAGAAGAAGCGCTACGAGGCGCCAAAGACCAACTACAGGCGATTCTAGATGCGGTGCCCGGCATTGTTTCCTGGATTAGCTCCGATCTGCGCTATCTAGGGGTCAACCGTTACTTGGCCGAAACGTTCAATATGCCGATGGACGCTTTCATCGGACAAGACATTGGCTTCCTGCATACAGGTAGTGACTTTAATAAATTTATCCGAGATTTTTTTGCCGATTTTCGGCAGGATGCCTATATAGAACTTCCCGCCCAGGTTAGTGGAGTTGATCGCAGATTTTTGATCGTCGCCCAAAAATACAATCATGGTCAGGCCGCGTTTCTGGTCGGCATTGACATTACTGAGCGCACCCGTGCGGAAGAGGCGGTGCGGCAGGCGGAAGGAAAATATCGCAATATCTTCGAGAATACCGTTGAGGGCATCTTCCAGACCACGCCAGACGGTTGTTACCTCAGCGCCAACCCCGCCTTGGCTAGAATTTACGGCTACGACTCACCAGCGGAAATGATGGCCAACATTACCAGCATTCAGCAGCAGCTTTATGTTGATTCCAATCGGCGGGAAGAATTCATCCGAACATTGCACGAACAAGGATCCATACGGGGATTTGAATCTGAAATTTATCGTAAAGACGGCGGCGCCATCTGGATTTCTGAAAACGCTCGCGCGGTTTGGGACAGTGAGAATCAGTTGCTTTACTATGAGGGTACGGTTGAAGACATTACCGACCGTAAAGAGGCTGAGGCGGCTCTGAAACAGGCCAAGGAGGAACTGGAACAACGAGTGGCTCGGCGAACGGCCGCCCTAACGGAAGCGAATCAGCGCTTGCTGACCGAAATTCGAGAGCGGCATCGGATAGAAGATGCCCTGCGAGGGTCTGAAGCGGAACTGCGAGCCCTGTTTGCAGCCATGACTGATGTGATCACCGTTTTCGACGCAGAGGGTCGCTATCTCAATATCGTCTCAACCAACTCTGAGTTACTCTACAGTCCCACTACCGAGCGCATTGGCCGGACAATATATGATGTTTTGCCGCCCTATCAGGCAAGCCTGTTCATGCGCCTGATTCAGCAGGCGCTGAATACTAAAAACCCGGTTCGTCTGCTAGAGTACAGCCTACCCATTGGCGACTGGCAAGCAGAGGATCAGCGAGGGGGAGAAGCAGAACCGGATGATTTTGAAAACACTGCCTGGTATACCGCGATTATTTCACCCATGCCTGACAGTCGAGTCATTTGGGTGGCGCGGGATATCACTGAGCGTAGACGGGCTGATCTGGCG
>JAKSDM010001386.1 GCA_022360135.1 Pseudanabaenales cyanobacterium
ATGCTGACTGGGGTGGCGTCCCAATCAGCTTTTGGTACTTTGATGCCAGCTATCTCTATTTCTTCACTCATGAGTTCAACCTAGCTGAACCCGAGATCAAAATTACTTAATTATTCGTTAAGATTCCTGGGACGGTTACCGCAGGAGGAACCACAAGCTCAACTCGTTAGCCAGGAAATCGAGCGAATTTGTCAGGCTGTCATTGATAGCTATGAGCTGTATTCTAAGAACCTCGTGATTATTGAATCTGAAATCAGCAACAATAAGTTAGGCATTCTGCGGATTCGAGCTCGATGGCTCCAATTAGATGAGAATGATCAACCCCTCATTCTCATCACCCTCGAAGACCCACATCGCGCTATTCAGAGTTTGACTATTACTGAAGTCAAAAGGTATGGCCTAACGCCCCGTGAAGCAGAAATCTGGCTGCTGCGACAAGCCAACTGCAGCTACAAGGAAATTGCAACTGAGTTGTTTATTAGCCTTAACACCGTCAAAAAGCACTTGAAGAATATCCACACCAAGCTCAAGTTTCATCAATTCAGACAGGTGCTTCTAGCCGTTAATCAGTGACTCATGCATCATAGTAAACGTTTCCTGACCAGAATGTTGGGAAGCTCTGAACAGAGTCTCTTTTTTATGCTTTTTAGATTGTAGTTTTCGGCAATCATAGTGGGAAGATCTCGGCAAGCACAGCTTCCAACCCTTGATTGCCCTTTGCTATTTCAGGAAAAGGAAAAGGTCGGTTACCTCCATGAATTAGCAAGTCAACTACTCTACTCTGATAAGTAAGCAATTACTCGATCGAGAACACACGTAAATTGAGATTTCTAAGCAACTCAAGGCATGACTCTAACCGAATCTTGCTAAAGTAAATGCTTAATTCGATCGAAGAGTTTTGTTAGCAGTCTTCAAGCTATTTCTTTTACGCTTTCAACAGGGTTCAACTCAGACAATAGAAACCAAGAAAAAGAGCTAAAACAAGATTTTGTTTTCTGTACAATTTTGCTTATTTCTGAGGCCAATGAAAAATACACTGATCGACAAAAACTCTGTTAAGTCTGGCAATTATGCAACCCGAGCCTGCAATGGCGCAGGCAGCAATCAACCCTTTAAACGGGTCAGTCGAGGGTTTAAGCATAGAGGATCCAGTGAAGTGATTATACCAACACCGAAAAATGCAATGGATCACATTTTACCTTTCTTTAGAGAGGAAGACCTGATAGATCAAGATCTATCTGTACAAGTTAGCTTAGAAATGAAGTTTCAGGGTAAGCACTTGGTTCAATATACCGCCTTTGCTAAGCATCGTCGTCAGACTGCTATCAATATCTGTCAACAAGATATTGCAGCCGGGATATTTTGTGTGTTGACGGAGAGCGATACTCACCTTACGGTCTGGCGAGAGCAGCCCTTAGAGAGTCAAAAGGTTAGTGTTAAAACAATTCCCGCATTGCAGCCTCAACTCAGCGAATCCCAGCCGTCATACCCCAAAGGGAAGAGAATTTCATCCAAAATTGAAGAATTTGAATCGGTTCATGGGATCTCCCTACCCATTACAGCTGTCAACCATTTAGCAGCCGACCCAGCATCTCAAACCCTTAAAACGACGGTTGAACCCATTGATACTTCTTCTCAATCAGCTGCTTTGCAGCATAAACCAGCCCTTGCCGCCGCCAAAACAAAGACATCATATACGTCCCCTACGCCCCGCTCAGTTTTCCTAACTCGCTTTAATCAAGAACTGACACAGCACATTGGCCCAATTGCAGATTATCTGATCAATAAGCTTCTAGCTAAACGACCCAACATACAGCCTCAACAAATGATTGAGGCGATCGTAGCTGAAATTCCTGATCCGAAGGAAGCACGGAACATCCAAAAGTCTTTGGAGCGCTTTACCCATAAATTGATAGAAACGATGTAAATGACCAACTGTTCTAGTCTCACTAAGCGCGAGCTCAATCAGACGACAGGTTGGCTCCTACGTTGACAATGGACGATAGCTCTGCTCTATTCGATTCCCTGCTTCTATACAACATTCGGCTTATATCCCTGCTGAATTCCTTAGAATCTTCGGAACCAGGGTTTTCGGGTTGGCCAAGTGAGTTCGCAAATTAAGCCTTTGGGTGTATTAGGGACGCGACGAAAATGGCCGCCGAGCTGTTGAGCGAGTTGTCTAGCCTGTTGAGTTCCTCGCCCTTCATGCGGCTTCAATGGATTAGCCTCAGCCGCTTTGGAGGTAGATTCTAGGCCTGAACCATTATCAACAATGCGAATTACGTTTTGTTTTTGCTTTTGCTTACAAACGATTTCAAGCTGAGTCACGCCGACTGCGTATTTACCCACGTTGCATAAAGACTCCTCCAAAAATCTGCAGAGTCCTCTCTTTTCCTCAATAGTTAGACGACGGTTGTCGATATCTTCAAATTCGATGAATTTGACCTTAAGCGTCTTGAAGCACGGAAACTCGCGCATCAGGGTATGGTTATAGATTTCGTAAAGGCTCTCATGAGTTGGACTTTGCAAGTCTAGTTCTAAACTACTGTTGAGGTGAAAGCTATTACTTTCTGTTAGGATCTCTCGTCGCACTGATTCATAGACCGCCCGTAACTCTTTATCTAAAGATTCCAGGTCTAAATAGATTTGATCCAGTGAGGCGCCTTGCTCTCGAATATAACGCAACAGTCGGGCTAAAATTTGCAATGGTCCGTTATGAATCGTGTCAAAGGTCTGGTTAATCACACGCTGGCGTTCTACGAGCCTTGTTTTCAAGTCTTGTTGATAGCGGTAGAATAAGGCGGCGGTCAATCCGGCGCCATTGAGCACTAGAACGAGCAAGGAGGGAACTAACGGAATCCACCAACCGACTAGTAATAGCGTATAGCAAGCGCCGATTAGCGCCGCACAAGTTACTCCCAATCCCAAGAGAATCTTAGTTGGCGTCAGAAAGATACGCCCCAGGCTCATTCCGAGCAAACCCCAAATAGCAATCCAGCCATACTCCCATCCGTCTGGCCACACCTTTAGGAGGGCTCGCCCTTCTAACACAGCGCTGATAATTTGGCTAATCGCATGGGCTTGCAAATCAACCCCGTAAACTAAGCTAGGATTCGGCCCATCAATCGCCGCAACGTTGACTACATCCTTAGCGCTGAGGGCCGTAACGCCCACTAGAACAATGCGATCGCGAATCCAGTCCGCAGCAATCCTTCCCGCCAGGATCTCTCTCATGGGGACAATGCGGAAGGGGGTTGGGCCACTGCGAACATTAATCAGGATTTGATTGCCTGCTGCGTCTGCGCCAACGTAGCCGCCAGAATTAGACTGAAATCGAGTCAGTTCAACAGAACCAAACCGCATGGCGCTCGGATCGCGGATGCCGTTCTCTAACTCAATTCCTTGACCAGATAGATATTGTTCTGTGATCCGCAGGGTGAAGGAAAACTTGTACTCAGCGGCTGGCTGTGCGCCCAGTAAGCTGCGCCGGATATACCCATCGCGATCGGGGATGGTGTCGACAAAGCCAACTTGATTAGTGGGCAAGGCGGGCGGTGGATCAATCGTGAAGCCCCCTTGATAGGATAATATTTGTTCAATCCCAACTACATTTGTTGCTTCTCCAAAGAGTTGAGCGAGGTTGGCGTATCCCGAACCCACGGGTAAATCTCGAATAATATCCACACCGATGACACGCGGTTCATAGGTCAAAAGCGTTTCCAGTAACTCCGTCAGCTCTTGATCTGGAATGGGATACGTCCCAATTTGGCGGATATCTTCCTCATCAACGCCAACAATGAGAACTCGTTCATCGGTGGGTTCAGCCGGACGTAGCCGCAGCAGTGTGTCCAGAGCGAATCGCTCAAAAAACACAAGATTTCCGGTTAGGCGAGCAATGACCCCGAGGACAATGACCATTAACCCTGGGAAAGCGCCTACCCGCCAGATTTGCCATTCCTGCTGCAGCCTTTGCCGAATTCTGTGCATTGTTTCCTGATTCTGGAATTGTCTCTTCAGTCGATTAAACCTTCTTTTCTCGCCTGTATCTCGGTTTGAATTCGCATGTTTTTATCGTCCTCTGGATAGACTCCTAAGGCATCCTGCACCCGAGTCCAATAGTGACGCACTGTCCGTTCAGAAACACCGATGCGTTCTGCAATCGCCTTGTCCTGCAAGCCTTCCTCAAACGCCAGTCTTAAAACTTGTACCCACTCATGCTTTAATTCCAATCCGGTTCGCATTTCTCTAGGGGTGCAAACGACGCCTTGCAAGGCCCAATTGACTCGAATCAGCATTTCCTGAACCGGAAGACTCTTGTCAGCAATGGTGAATCCTCCTTCGTGGGCGTTAATGGCTGGCTTCAGCCGCACTAGGGCTTTCGCATGGGAGCTTTGAACAACGATATTCAGCGTTGCATATTGCTGCATTGTCGGCATTGTCCGAATGCTAACAACTGAAAGCTGCGACTTAGATAATTTAAAATGTTTCACCCTCGAAGACGCTATCAATGTGAGCCAAGTTCTACAGCTCCTAGCTGGCCGCTGAATACTCACTAGATGATGAATCAAACCGATCAATGGTTTACCCATCGAATTTGCTGAAAGGCTTGCTGACGCAATCTTCCTCAGAAATGGTTTACTATAACACACTCTCCATAGTTATGATATACCAGCTTAAATTAATATCCGATATATTTATAATTAGTAATTAGTCATGGCTTAGTATTACATTGCCTTTTACTTATCTTGACTTACAGGCTGCTTGATCTGTAATAGTAAGCCAGAAGCTAAAACCATGGCGCCGCCAATAATTTGTCCCAACCATAAGGATTCTCCGAGCTAGCCATCGTTGCCATATCGAGTGGCGTATCGCTCTTAAATTACTCTGACGAGATAAAAACTAACGCACTTGGGGTTGGCTCAACTGGTTATCCCAAGGGCTTCTCCGCGGGAGTGGTTTCAGTTTTCCTCGTTATTGGCAATTGACCGGCTCCATTATTGTTACCAAGTGGGACGATGATGAGCGGAGTCTTATTAGCCTGATAGGCTTTGAGAGTTTTTTGCTGACCTGTCGCCTTTTTCTTCTG
Source organism: Pseudanabaenales cyanobacterium (assembly GCA_022360135.1). Taxonomy (GTDB): domain Bacteria; phylum Cyanobacteriota; class Cyanobacteriia; order Phormidesmidales; family Phormidesmidaceae; genus JAKSDM01. The sequence goes on from JAKSDM010001386.1 coordinate 5,087, forward strand.
TAAAGCTTTGATGTTTGCTGCAAAGAGGATGCATGCGCCCCGCTTAACAGGCCCATTTTGGGTTCATCAATATCCGTTAAATCTCTAACTGCAAAAATGTTTTCATAGCCCTCAACCTGCATTTGAGGGTTGACTTTAATTCTGCCTTGATGATTTAACTGATGGGCAAAGTGAGCCTACAGATAGTGGCTGTTCACATTTTCACCATAGCAAAGTAACAGCAGGTCTGTCGTGATAGCAGTTCCTTTATCAGTCATAAAGGTTCGAGGCTGAAGAAACTTATCTAATTTCAAGTCATTCAATAAAACTCGTTCTTCTAAAACAACTCGCACTCCCATTTTCTCTAAATTATTCAGCAAGTTTTGCCCCAATTTCGCGTTAAAGGGTTCGCCAATGAGTATTTTTCCTGAATGTACTAAGGTAATATTTTTTTGTAAGTATTGACTAGAAATTTCGCCAGCAAATTCAACCCCAACTGGTCCGCCTCCCACAATCAAGATTCGTTGGGCTGAGCGAATTCTATTACTAAGATTTAAGACGCAATACCACTGTAGCCTCCACCCACAACAAGCACTTTGCTGGAATCCAAATTAGATGCCATGAATTGCTCTTTGTTAATGTAATGATGATTCACACTTCCAATGTATGCAGCTATTGGCTATTGCGGAAGTACTTACTTGAAAGTAAGCAGGAGTTATTCATGCCAAAGGAAATTGAATTCGCACAGGCTATGGAATCAGCGTTGTCGGTAATTGGAGTCCCTCTCTATAACCCTAAATCAGCCTTAGCAGCCTCCGCTGCTTTGAACAGAGCCGCCGTAGGCATCTCCTCCCAAGCCGTTTCACCCACTTCAGCATAAAAGGTTTCATCATAGGGACGGGTGCGCACCACCACTGGCATGGGAACTGCGTGACCGAGAATTAGGGCTTGTTGCTTAGAATCGAGTTTAGCCAGCACCGATCGCAAACTCTGCGCCCCCGAGACGCCAGTAAAAATGGCGTCAATATCTTTCTCGTCATTTAACAACGCCGTGATTCGGGTGCCGACTTGAGACATCACTTCATTGTCAATGCCGGACGGTCGCTGATCAACAACTAGCAGCGTGACAAAGTACTTCCGCATCTCGCGGGCAATGACGCCGAAAATGGTTTGCCGAGCCGTGGCAGGGTCGAGGAAGCGGTGAGCTTCTTCAATGGTGATGACCAGTTGACGGGGGCGATCGCAGGGATTTTTAGTTTGCAGAAAGCGATCCGCCTTGCGGACATAGATGGCGTGAATCCGACGGGCGATCACGTTAGTGGCCAGCATGTAAGAGAGCATATTGGATTGGGAGCCAAACTCCACCACCACATGTTTACCGGCGTCCAAGGCATCCAAAATTTGACCCACGTAGTTATGCGGGCAAGTATTGCGGATATACTTCAGGTCACTGAGGCGATTCAGCTTCCGCTGTAGGGCCATGATCGAAGACTTGCTGCCCATTTTAGTTTCGCAGAACTCTTGAATTTCCTCATTGGTCATCGTCAGGAGGCGACTAATCCAGTGCTTACCAAATTCATTCCGCAGAATAATGGCATTTTCCAGACTGGCTTCGGAAAGGTTGAGTTCTCCCCGCACCAAGGTCAAATCCTCTACGTCAATCTGGTCAAAGCTGATGTAAAGTTCTTGGCTGTCTCGAACCCCTCGCCGCTGGGTGGACTCTGGATCGAGGGTGAAAATTTGCACCTGCCCTGGGAATAGCTGGCGCAGCCCCTTGACCGTGCTAAAGTGTTTTCCCTCACTAACGGCTTCCCAGCCATATTCAGAATGCATATCGAAGATCAGATTCACGGCGGCCTGTCTCCGAATAATGCCCGACAGCAATAAACGAGTGAGAAAAGATTTGCCAGTGCCCGACTTGCCGAATATGCCATTGCTGCGTTCTACAAATCGGTCCAGATCAAGACAGATAGGCACATCCATATCAATCGGCTGACCAATGGCAAAATTTCGCCGGTGCGGATCATCTTCCCAACCAAACACTGCGCGGAAATCTCGTTCCGTGGCGTCATAAGCCTGACTGAAGTGACTGGGAATGGTTTTGACCGGCAGTAGCTCAATTGGCGCGCTGCTTTGAGGCGTATATGAGGCGATTTTGGGTTTTGGATTTATAGCCCTAGGGGCATGGCTCCGCTCCGCTCCGCTAGGGAGTTTGGATTCCTGTCCCCTGTTCTCTGTTCTCTGTTCCCTGTCCCCTGTCTCTTGCGGGATGAACATCAGCATTGGAGTCAGATCAATGGCGCCGAAAGTGCCTGTGCCGGCCAAAACCTCCTGCAAAAATAGATTGGAGGGTTCTGGCGGATTGGCCAAAATACGCTGGCTGGCGGTTCCTAAGGAAACGTCCGTAAGCATGCAGAAAAATCGCGATCGCACCCCCTGAACCACTAGAAACTTACCCACCCGCATATCTTCCACTGACACATCGGCGTGCAGGCGAACTTCTAGTCCCTGGCTCAAGGAGCCCTGGATGACCGAGCCTAACGGTTTCTCAAGATCCATCGTTTAATCTATGTCCAAAATCTATGCTCAAGCCTGCTCAATCCCTTGAGCTATAGTAGCTTGAGAAACGCATTTAATACATCAGTTCTATCTAATTTATTAAGAGTCTCAGCGGATGTGCATCTTGTTTGCAGTTTGAACCGATAGGAAGTAAATAGTAGACGGTAGACGCAATAAAAGGCTGCCAACCCGGAATTAGGCCGTTTGACCCGAAGCGATCGCATCTGCTTAGCATAACTTAAAGATCAACAGACGGTGATGCTACGAGCCTAGCTTGACACTGGCGTTGCATTAACTACCGCAGTCCTCAGGAGTCAGAAGCCAGAGTATCTCCTGACTCCAACTACTGACTTACTGAATTCTCTTCTATGCCAAGCGGTTTACTTTACGTCAGCACGCGCCTATTATGAATTGCCAGATGATGTCTTGTAAGATACAAATTTTGCCGATTTCAGCTGCTCAAAAAGAGCATAACCATAATTAAGAATATTGATCCTCGCCACCGCTTGTTGAGTGATTGATCCGATAATTTTTAGTTAGTTAAGAATTTTCATGCCTACAATAGCGCTAGTCTGAAATGCTCTCTTAACCCCAAAGCTAAGAATCAGCCTTCAAACGAATGTTGCTGCTAAACAGCAGTTGGCGCTGGGAAATGTTAAGGTGAATCATGATACCAGTCGTTCAATCTGTCCCAACTACCGTTCAATCTGCTCCAACACCATTTTCTCAGCAATATACGATCGATATGATTAGGGATGAGGCTCGTCAGCTTGTGTATAAAGGGATACTCAGCTGTCAACAACCCATCTTTGCCCTCTGCAAATGTATTCCCGCACGGGAGTGGGTCTATGTTGAGCAGGAATTAGAGAGAAATGAGTTTTTATTGAGAGACCGAATCGTTGATCTCCTAGGGCGTGAAGATTGGAGAGAAGATTAAAATCCTAAAATCCTGATTAAAACTGGGTTGTGCAGCTTCAGCGGGTAACGATTAATCCTGCTCAATGTCAGGATAAGCAAATTGCACTGACACCAGAGCAACAGCATTATCTGGGGCGAGTGTTACGGTTGCGGTCGGGTGATCGCTTTATTGCCCTGGACGGCGGCGGTCAACAATGGATAGCAGAATTGGGAGTGACGCCAACCCAAGCCGCCATTGTTGAAACCTGGATGCCTCAAGAAACATCCGCGTCGATTACTCTCACATTGATGGCGGCCTTGCCCAAAAATGGGTTTGATGAGGTTGTACGGCAGGCAACGGAATTAGGGGTAAATTATATAATTCCGCTGATCAGCGATCGCACCCTACTGCGTCCGAGCCCCCAAAAACTCCAACGTTGGCGACGCATTGCCTGTGAGGCGACAGAACAGTCTGAACGCTTGATCTTGCCGCAGATTCAAAACCCCACACCGTTTCCTCAAGCACTCAAGCAACCCGCCGCCAGGGTTCGATATCTATGTGTCACCCGGCGACAGGCTCTCCATCTATTGACACATTTGCTGGAAGCAAAACAAAATGACTCAAGCCCTCAGTCATGGTCGGTAGCAACCGGCCCAGAAGGCGGTTGGACAGATGCCGAAATAGAGCATGCGATCGCCGCTGGCTATCAACCTGTTTCCCTAGGGCGGGGAATCCTCCGGGCGGTGACAGCGCCCATCGTCGCTTTAGCGCTGATTAACGCCGCAGTTGAAGTTCGCAAGGAGGAGGCTGGGGGAGATGGGGAGGATGGGGGAGATGGGGAGGATGGGGGAGATGGGGGAGATGGGGAGGATGGGGGAGATGGGGGAGATGGGGGAGATGGGGAGGATGGGGGTGGGGTATAGGGAGGATGGGAAAAATTGGAGATGCTTTAATCAAGAGGCGTGATCAAGCGGTAAGGGTCGGGTAAGCGGCGATGAACTTAAAACCTCACTCCCCGCCTCTCCTGGTAGAGGCGGGGAAAAGTTATCCTGCTTGCTCTGCTTCTCCCTCCCTCCTCCCCTGCTCTGCTTCTCCCCCTGCCCCTTCTTTCCCTACCGGAAGTTATCCGGATCCAGGGCTCGACCCGGTTGGGCGGTTCCTCCCTGTAGATAAGCGCCTGTACCCCCATCCGCTGGATCTAGGTAGGGTTTGAGGTTGATGCCGCTGCCATTACGATTTCTCTGGGTTGGTGTAGACAAATCGGTTCCTAAAACTTGTCCGATTTGACCCAATATATCGACGTTACCATTGCCCGTAAAGGTAGTGACGGATTGGGTGGCGTCGCCTCTATCCGCTAGAATCAGGTTCTCAAACACGAGATCCCGCGTCTGCAAGGG
>JAKSDM010001203.1 GCA_022360135.1 Pseudanabaenales cyanobacterium
CCAACCATCGCTTTGGTCGCTTCACCATTCTTAATCACTGGGGTTGCTAACGGGGTCACAGTGGCCTTAGAAGAGGCCCTATCGGCTTGCTTCTTCCCTTCTCCGTCAGCAATCGTCAGAGTTTTCACCTTGGCCAGATCTTGGATATAGTCTTGAGTCGCCTTCAGGATGCCGAGTTCCTCTGAGTTGTCGCTCTGCAGGATGGCCTCAATCTTCACCGACGGTTTCACCCCCGCCTCAGCTCTCAAGTTGCGGATCGTCCGAATGGTTCCGATCAGCAGGTCAAATTGTTTCTCTAACTCAGGATTAATCAGAGCCAGGTTGGCGGTGGGATAAGACTGGAGAGCAAGGCATTGGTCTTCGCCAGTCTGGGTGAGGGTGCGCCAGACTTCTTCGGTAATGTGGGGCATGAAGGGATGGAGTAGCTTCAGTATGCCATCCAGCACATAGGCCAAGGTTTGCTGAGCGGCTAATTTTGAGTCGTCGTCCGATTGTAGACGGGATTTGACCAGTTCAATGTACCAATCACAGAAATCACCCCAGATAAATTCGTAGAGTTCTTTAGCCGCTTCGCCCAGCCCATAGTTGTCGATGTCTTCACGGGTTTTCTCCACCACCTGGTAGAAACGGGAGAGAATCCAGCGATCGCTCAATTTTAACTGCTTCGGTTCTCCCAAATCGGCTGGCGTCTTGCCGCCCAGATTCATGATCACAAATCGGGATGCATTCCACAGTTTATTGGTAAAGTTGCGGGAGGCTTCGACCGTGGTAGACTCATCGGTTTTGCGATCGTATTCCAGCCGAATATCTTGACCCGCCCCCGCCACTTCTCTGATCAGGGTGTAACGCAGGGCGTCAGAACCATATTTGTTAATTAAAATCAGGGGATCAATGCCATTGTTAGCCGACTTGGACATCTTCTTGTTGTTTTCGTCCCGCACCAGGCCATGGATATAGACCGTCTCGAAAGGCATGGCGTCGGTGAAGCGCCCCGCCATCATGGTCATGCGAGCCACCCAGAAGAAGATGATGTCGAACCCGGTCACCAGGGTGGTGGTGGGGTAGTAGACTTTAAAATCAGTCGCCTCCTGATCGGGCCAGCCCATCGTAGAGAAGGGCCACAAGCCTGATGAAAACCAGGTGTCAAGCACATCGGTGTCTTGCGCCAGCTGAACCTCAGGACCGAAGCGCTCGACTGCTTTGGAACGGGCGTCGGCTTGGTGCAAAGCAACCACAAAAGGGGTATCGTCCGTCAGTTCTCCGCCGGTTTCGCTAATCGCATACCAGGCCGGGATCTGATGCCCCCACCAAAGCTGACGGGAAATGCACCAATCTTTCAGATTCACTAGCCAATCCCGATAGACCTTGGTCCAGCGCTCTGGGACAAATCGAGGCGAGTGGCGGTTGTCCAGGAAATCGAGAGCCTTTTCCGCCAGGGGCCGAATCTTGACAAACCACTGGGTAGAGAGGAGCGGTTCGACCGGCACTTTGCCGCGATCGCTATAGGGAACCGTATGGCGATAGTCTTCTACTTTCACCAGAAACCCATCATCCTGCAGTCGATCCACCAATGTCTTGCGGGCTTCGAACCGATCCATGCCCTCAAACGGGCCTGCATTTTCGTTTAGCGACCCATCTTTGTTCAAAATATTAATCATCGGCAGGTGATGCCGCTGTCCCAGCTCAAAGTCGTTAGGGTCATGGGCGGGGGTAATCTTAACACTGCCGGTGCCAAAGCTGGAGTCCACATACTCATCCGCAATGATAGGAATTTCCCGATTCATGATCGGTAAGGTGACCGTCTTGCCAATCAGATGTTGATATCGGTCATCGTTTGGATGAACCGCAACCGCAGTATCCCCCAGCATGGTTTCAGGCCGAGTCGTCGCCACCTCTACAAAACCGGAGCCATCGGTAATGGGATAGCGCAGATGCCAGAGGCGACCCTCGACTTCTTTATTCTCAACCTCCAGATCAGAGACAGCAGACTGACTAGCGGGGCACCAATTCACCATGTAATTGCCGCGATAGATCAAGCCCTCTTCGTAGAGCTGGTTAAAGGCAGTCAACACCGCCTTGGACAACCCCTCGTCCATCGTAAACCGCTGGCGGGTCCAGTCTACGGAAACCCCGAGCTTGCGGAGCTGCCCCACAATTTTACCGCCAGACTCTTCTTTCCATTCCCAAGCCCGTTCTAGGAACTGCTCCCGTCCCACATCGTAGCGGGTTTTCCCTTGACTCCGGAGTTCCTTTTCCAGGATAGTTTGCACTGCAATGCTGGCATGGTCGGTTCCTGGCAGCCATAAGGTATTGCGGCCTTTCATGCGGTGATAACGCACCAAGGTATCGATCAGCGCCATCTCAAACGCATGCCCCATATGCAAACTGCCGGTCACATTGGGGGGCGGAATTACGACGCAGTAGGGGTCGCCGCCCTTTTCTGGGTCGGCCTTAAAGACTTGCTTCGCTTCCCAATACGTTTGCCATTTGGCTTCAGTATCAACAGGATCGTATTGGCTGGAGAGGGTGGGAATGGTTGCTGTCATCGAAATAAAAAGAATACTTAGGATTACCAACCGCTATCTAACGATTCTGCCACGATAAACCCTCAAAGCGCCAAGGGTTTAAGCAACTTGAGCGGTGGAGTATGCTGTCGCTAGCTCACCGCTTCAAAAATCAGATCTGCTAAGAAGGATAACGCCAACGGCTAATCATAACGCAGCTGATGACCTTCGCTTCCCTCCTGCTAGGCTAAGCTTTGGATTTCAAGGCTGGGTTTGCGATCGCATCCAAGCAATTGTCTGGGCAAAATATTAGCGCTTGAAATCTACTCAAACCGCTCTGTTTTTTGTAAATCAATTGAAAAATCAGGGTTATCGAGGTACTGAACCCTTTTGAGCGATCGCTAACTCAGTGAAGAATTGAGCGAATGCCCAAGAAAATTCGAGAACTTAAGCAATTACTTCGGAAAGCCGGATTTACCGATAAATTCGCCAAGGGCAGTCATACTAAATGGAATCACCCAAAACTTCCGAAAGCTATTATTTTCTCAGGTAAGGATGGCGATGACGCTAAGCTCTATCTGGAGAAACAAGTTAACGATGCGCTTGAGACTTTGAGGAGAATCAACACCGAGGATGCAGATAGATGAAATATGCAATTGTGATCCAATGGTCAGATGAAGATGATTGTTTTGTTGTGTCTCTACCTGAATTTGAGGATGTGATGCAGCCTGTCACCCATGGAAATACTTATGAAGAGGCCCTCAAGAATGCACAGGAGGTCCTGGCGTTACTGATCGAGTCAGCTCATAAAGAAGGGAAACCTCTGCCTGAACCTCAAACGTTTGGGACCTCGCTTCAAGTGGCCTGAGATTTCAGGGTTAGCGTTCATCCCGACTCCCAGCGATAGGGAGTGTTAATGTCCGTAATGTGTCCACATACGTAGAACCTTGACTATGTATTCGTCATCGAAAACTTGATAAACCAACCGATGTTGAATATTAATTCGACGGGAATAAATGGGGTTTGAAGTTCCTTTGAGTTTCTCAAAGCTTGGTGGTGACTGGTAGGGATTCTCAGCCAAAACCGCCAATAGTTTCTCTGCTTTATCCTTCAATCCCGCTGAAGCAAGTTTTAGCGAATCTTTCTGCGCCTGCTTGGTATATTTCAGTTTCCAGCTCATCTAGCTTCTACCAGGGAAGGTCGTCTGAGCACTCTTCAATCGGCTCCTTCATTCCTTCTTGAATCGACTCCCAAACGCCGGGAATCGATTTGAGATAAAGCGTTTCCTGAATTGACCGCCAGTCCTCCTCGCTAACCAGTACCGCATTTCCTCGTTTGCTGGTAATAGTTATGGGCTCATGTGATTCGTTGACCTGGTCAACCAGCCCAAACAGTGTTTCCCGAGCCTCAGTGACCGAAATGCTTGCGCCGTCTGACATATCGCCTCAGTAAACCCTATCTTTAAACTACGTTATTCCGTACAAGAAGTTCTTCTTAAGTTATAACGGCTGCTCAAACTAAACTACATTCGAATGGCGAGTTATCCAGCAAACCGGTGTATATTTTAAGGCGGGAAGCTTTACGGGGAAATGGTTCGAGCCCACAAGGATTTCAGCCGATTTTGGGGTTAAATTTTTCCCGGCTTAAGTTTTACGCCTATCTAGTGAGCCAATGAGATAGAACAATGTCTAAAACACTCACGATTGAATTACCCGACAACCTTTCGGAGCAACTTAGGACTCTGGCCGATTCTGCTGACGAATCCTTAGAAAAGCTCGTCCTCCAAACACTGCAAGTGCTGGCGACTTCTATGCAATCTCTGCAGGAGGCTAATCCCGCCATTCGGGCAAACGCGGCTAAAACCCTTTGGGTTATCGGCGTAGAGACCGCTATTCCAGCTTTGGGACAAGCATTACATGATAAGGATAGCTCCGTTCGCCAATGTTCTGCAGAAGCTCTACAACTCATTGGTACGGAGTCTGCCTTGGCGTTGCTTGCACAGCAACAATCGGAGCAATCATTGGCATCCTGTGAGGATGAGGCTTTTGATCCTATTACTCCGCTGATTGGTACTTTACATCTGGGTCCAACTGACCTGGCGGAAAACCATGATCACTACCTGGCGGAAGCTCTCGAACGGGAGCTGACAGCGGGTGCGTGACCTATTCATTGCAAAAGCCGACCAGACAAAGCCTGGTCACTGGTGGATTGCAGCTCTTTTATGGTGATGCAGCAGTTAGGGCTTCAGGAGGCGCTAACAACTGATAAGCATTTCGAGCAAGCAGGTTTCGTTCGATTACTCAAATGAAGGCGAAAGCCCCTAAAAAAGCTGACTAGGGAGATTATTGCAATGTCGGAATTCCTGAAACCGGTGAAATTAATTGTTGTCTTGCTGGCTGTTATTGCAGTATTAATTATTATTCCAGCCGCACTATTTGGGGTTTCAGGAACCTGGAGAGTTGTTCTTCTGTCAGTCAGCTACTTTGTTTTCTTTTTGGGAACCGTTTGGCGAGTTGTTCGATATGGTCAGCTAGCAAGTCGTCAAGTGGATCGCCAAGTTAAAACCACTGCTGGACGCATAATCTCTCTGATTTCAATTGTTGGTTTACTCGGCGTCCATTGGCTGGCGCTATACACCTTTTCACTTCAAGACCAGGCAGTGGATACAGTTGTTGATTACGGTTTAATGGTGACTGCGATCGCCCTGATTTGTACTGCAATCCTGGTTAGTCAAGTCGCCATCAATACTTTAGGCAAATTCTTTGACCGCCTAACGATTAAATCAGACCATCAGTTAGTGACCGACGGTATTTACCGTTTAATCAGGCATCCCATCTACACAAGTTACATTCTTTTGTTTCTTGGATTTTGCCTAATGTTACAGAGTATATGGGGTTTGGGTCTGTTGATACTTGTCTGCATTGTTTGGTTCGGCAACCGGATTGTAATTGAAGAGCAGATGTTGGAAGACTATTTTGGTGAGGAATATCAATCTTATCGTCAACAGACTAAGCGTCTATTTCCGTACATTTACTAGCCGACCAATTCATAACATTGAATTGGGCTGAAATGATGATTTATGAATGTTATTTATAAACTTCGCCATCATTCCTTTTCC
>JAKSDM010001636.1 GCA_022360135.1 Pseudanabaenales cyanobacterium
GAGAAGATTCCCAATAGTGGTCCCAAAATCATGCCAAATACAAAGCCTCCAGCGTGGGCCCAATAGGCGACTCCACCCGAGCCCATTTCCACTTGTGCGCCTAGGCTGGCAATGCTGTAGAGGGCTTGCTGAATAAACCAAAAACCCAGGAAAAAGATCGCTGGGATCCGCATTGTGAAGAAGTAGAACAAGAAGGGAATCAGAGTAACGATTTGAGCTTTCGGAAATCTGATAATGTAGGCTCCCATGACGCCTGCGATCGCGCCGCTCGCCCCGACATTTGGTATGGTTGATGCCGGATTAAAAAACCACTGACTCAACCCAGCTAATATGCCGCACCCCAAATAAAAAATCACGAATTTGACCGGACCTAACCGATCCTCAATGTTGTTGCCGAATATCCACAGATAAAGCATATTGCCGCCCAGATGCAGAAATCCGCCATGCAAAAACTGGGAAGAAATAAGGGTGAACCATTCTGGCGATGGATTCGCCAATCCTCCTTGAAAACTTGCAGTCAACTGCGCTGGCACAATCGCCCAGGTATCAAAGAATAACTGGAGTCCTCTAGAAGACAAGCTGATCTCATGGAGAAAGATTAAGATATTGAGAATGATGAACCCATAGACGATATAGGGGGTCGTCCTGGTTGGATTTTCATCGCTTAAGGGAACCACAGGCGTTAATGTCTAAAACCGCTTTCTTAATTGTAGGGACTGAGGGGAAAGGGAGATTTTGAATTTTGGATTTTATCTTCCCCATCCTCCCTACTTCTCCCCTCTCCTATCCATCTCCCCTCTCTCCCCTCTCTCCCCTCTCTCCCCTATCTCCCCTATCTCCCCCCTCTCTTATTACTCATTTGCTCCTAGATACAATTTCCCCCGATCGCCATCCAACTGAGCCGAAATCCCTACGGGTAATGCTGCGTTCGCGCCATCGTGGCCGAAGGGCAGATCTGAGACGATAGGAAGTCCTAGATTGCTGAGGCGATCGCGCAGGACTTCGGTCACCGTCAAGCTAGGAATATTTGGGGGGGGATCGCACTGGCTGAAGCGGCCTAGGGCGATGCCTCGAACCCGGTTGAGTTTGCCGTTCATGCGCCATTGGGTGAGCATCCGGTCAATCCGATAAGGGGCTTCGGAAACATCTTCGAAAGCTAAAATGACGCCTTCCAGATCAGGTTCTGCCGGGGTTCCCAAAAGATGGGTGGCGACCGTTAGGTTGGCCGGCATGAGTTTGCCGGTAGCGACGCCGTTGCCCCAACCCACACCCTCTAGCGGCTGGAGCGATCTCCCCTCAATCCAGTCAAACAATCGAGTTAATGACCAGTCGGGCTCGGCGGCGATAGTGGTCAGCAAAGGTCCATGTACGCCTGAGATCCCTTGCTGACTTAGACTCCAGAGTAGGCTGGTAATATCAGAAAAGCCGATTAGCCACTTAGGGTCTACCTCCGGCCATTGCCACTCTTCCAGCAGGCGAGCCCCGCCGTAACCGCCTCTAGCGCATAGGACGCCGCGACAGTCTGGTTTTTTAAGCCCAATGAGTAACTGCTGGCGTCGCTGTTCGTCCGCCCCGGCCAGGTAACCCCAGCGATTGGCGTAACCTGAGCTCAGTTCAACCCGATAGCCCCGCGATCGCCAGATCTCGACCCCTTTCTCAAACGCCTCAAACTCCCGCAGTGTCCCACTGGGGGCGACTACATACAAGAGATCTCCTGGCTTTAATGGCGGCGGCGGTTGACACGACTGCATAA
>JAKSDM010000258.1 GCA_022360135.1 Pseudanabaenales cyanobacterium
TCTCTAGAGCAAAGTTTGGATTTGGAGAAGACGCTGCAATCGGTGATGTCGGAGGCGCGGGCTCTGATGCAGGCTGACCGCAGCACCCTGTGGCTTTTGGATGAAGAAAAGCAGGAGCTTTGGTCTAAGGTCAGGTCAGTGAATGGGAATACCCACCTGGAGTTACGTCAAAAGGCCGATAGAGGGATTGTCGGCTTCGTCGCTTCTACTGGCCAAACGCTGAATATTCCTAACGCCTATGAGGATCCTAGATTTGATCCGTCGGCTGATCAGCAAACTGGGTACCATACCCGCAATATTCTCTGCATGCCAGTGTTTGATTCGTCTGGCAAAAAGTTGATCGGAGTAACTCAGCTGATCAATAAACATCAAGGCCACTTTATCAGTTCTGATGAAGAATTTATGCGGGCGTTTAACATCCAGGCGGGGATTGCGCTGGAAAACGCCACCCTGTTTGAGAAGGTTCAGCAGGAGAAGCAATATCAGAAGGATATTCTGCAGAGCCTTTCTGATGCCGTGATTTCAACTGATATGGAAGGCCGCATTGTGACGATTAACGAGGCGGCTTTGGAGCTGCTGGGCTGCCCCCGGACTGAAGAAACCCGGACTGAAGAAGGTTGTCAGGCATATAGTTTTTGCTGGGAAAATAAGCTGCTAAATCGTTATGTATGGGATGTGATCCCGATTGAAAAAATTCAATTTCGGTTGGAAGATAGCTTGACCCATGGGACTAGGCAGTATGTTCCGGAGCAAAGTTTGGTGGTTGGGGTGATTCGTCAGCCCTTGGATGCTTGCCCAGCCCCTGACTCAACCTTTAAATCTGCTTGTGAAGCCGATATGCTGGTTATTCCTGATCCTCAGGACGCCAAGCTCTTTTGGCCCTGGGGAAAAGTGACTGAAAACGGTCAACCCTTTACTCGCAAGCAAGTACAGCTGATTGAGCGGAGTATCAACCTAACGGTGAATCCCCTGACCAATCCAGCTGGTGATGTGCGCGGCGGTCTGCTGGTTCTGGGGGACATCAGTCAGGAGATGCGGATGAAAACCACACTGTATCGATACATGACTCCAGGAGTGGCTGAGCGGGTAATGGCGCTTGGGGATGACGGGCTGATGGTGGGTGAGCGAAAGGAAGTGACCGTTCTGTTCTCAGATATTCGCGGCTACACCACACTCACTGAAAATCTGGAGGCGGCGGATGTGGTTTCGCTGCTGAATGATTATTTTGAAACCATGGTAGAAGCGGTGTTCAACTATGAGGGCACCCTGGATAAGTTTATTGGGGACGCCTTGATGGCTGTATTCGGCGCCCCTCTGCCGCTGCAAAATCATGCTTGGGCAGCCGTACAGTCGGCGCTGGATATGCGCCATCGGTTGGCTAAGTTTAACCGCGATCGGGCCAATGAATCTCTACCTGAGATTCGCATTGGGATTGGCATCAGCTCTGGAGAGGTGGTATCCGGTAATATTGGCTCCCAGCGGAAAATGGAATATACCGTCATCGGCGACGGCGTTAACCTCAGTTCCAGGCTGGAGGGGATCACCAAAGAATATGGCTGTGACATTGTCCTGAGTGAACATACTTATGAACTCTGTAAGGACCATATTTGGGTGCGAGAATTGGACCGCACCCGGGTCAAGGGTAAGACGACGCCAGTGAATATATATGAGTTAATTGACACCCGCCAGAATTCCCTGGATCCTGAGAGATGGGGGTTTCTGGAAAACTATCAGGCGGCGCGAACGGCTTACACTGATATGAACTTTCAGGAAGCAATTCGTCTATTTGAGCAAGCCGGGCGAATACGACCGAACGATCGCGCCGTCGATATCCACATTCGACGAGCCAAGGCTTATTTGCTTGACCCGCCGGCTCAGGATTGGGATGGCGTTCATACGATGAACCGCAAGTAACAATTATGTACTCTCGTCAAAAACTCTATGAGGGTAAGGCCAAAATCATCTACGCTACTGATGAACCAGGGGTTTTGCTGGCCTATTTCAAGGATGACGCCACTGCTTTTAATGCTCAGAAGCGGGGTGAGATTGTTGATAAGGGACGGATCAACTGTGAGATCTCGACCCACTTATTTCGCTTACTGGAGGCTAAGGGAATTGCAACTCACTGGATAGATAGCCCTGGAGAGCGGCAAATGCGGGTGCGGGCAGTTGAGATTACGCCGTTAGAGGTGGTAGTTCGCAATATGGCGGCGGGGAGCCTTTGTCGGCAAACGGGGCTGGCGTTAGGGACGCCGCTAAAACCGCCTCTGGTTGAGTTCTATTTTAAGAATGACGCCTTAGGAGACCCCCTACTCACCCGCGATCGCCTCTTAATCATGGGACTAGCGACTGAGGAGCAACTTTCGCAATTGATCCGACTAGCAAAGGAGATTAACGTCATTCTGTCGGGTTTTTTCCAGCAGTGTGGGATTACCCTTGTGGACTTCAAGGTGGAATTTGGCCTAGATGCTCAGCAACATCTCCTGTTAGCTGATGAGATTAGCCCCGACACCTGTCGTCTATGGAACCAGAGCGAGGCGGATATCAATCGCCGAATCTTAGACAAAGACCGCTTCCGTCAAGATCTTGGCAATGTAGAACAAGCTTACCAGCAGGTGCTAGCAAGAATTCTGACGCACATTTCTCAACCTTAAGTTCACCCCAAGTTGAAGTCATGCGGTAAAATTTGTCCGTTTACCGAGTAATTTACTTTGTATACTGCTTAATCTCTCCTTTGATTCACTTGACTAAGGAGAGTCATGGTGTGTGGATGTGTTAATCGGGTAAATTGAATGCGCCTATCTCCAGTTCTCCTGGCAGCCTTTACGGTCTCAGCGACGCTAGGTTTTTCCAGTCAGGCAAAGGGCGAAACGATTCCTGGTCCCCTAGGGATTAATTCCTCTTCAACCGAATTTGTTCCAACGGCCCCCCCAAAGACCTCTCTGGCAAAAGTTTTAGCGGCGGCGCGGCCTGTCGACGCCCTGTCGGTTGCTCAATCACTAGAAGATATTCCTAGGAAGCCTCAGGGCAAGACCTTGGTCCTTGCCAAGTTTAGTCAACCCTCTCTGCTGGCTCAAACTCAAATGAGAGAGCTGACTGACGCCGGATCTGAGGGTGAGCCGCCTACTCCTGAAATGGCGGCGGCCCCTCAGGTAAATCATTCCTCTAATCATGATGATGAGCCCTCCCTACTGGTTCAAACTGAGGATGGAGAAACTGCTGATACTGACTCTGGAGGTGGATCGCCTGCTTCTGAGACTGGACAGGAGGCTTCAGAAGCAGCCCCTGAATCTGATCAGCCTGAGGAGGAATCGCCTGAAGAGACCTATGAGGAGGCGCAGCCGCCCCAAGAAGCTCGGGTGTTGGTGGCGGAAGTTGATGTTCAACCGGCTTCAGGCGACCTGCCGCCTGAATTAGAAAATGAAGTTTATCAGGTCATTGCTACTCGACCTGGCCGAACCACCACACGGTCCCAGCTGCAAGAGGACATCAACAATATCTTTGCAACTGGCTTCTTCGCCAATGTGCAGGCGATACCGGAAGATACGCCCCTGGGGGTTCGCATTACCTTCTTGGTGCAACCTAATCCGGTCCTCACCAATGTGCGGGTGTCAGGTAACGAAGTGCTGCCTCAAGCAGTGGTAGAGGAAATTTTCCAGGAGGAATACGGTGAAATTATTAATCTAGTTAGGTTCCAAGATAGGATTCTGGAACTCAACCAATGGTATCAAGATAATGGCTATGTCCTGGCTCAA
>JAKSDM010000914.1 GCA_022360135.1 Pseudanabaenales cyanobacterium
ATTTATATCCATGGAACGCCAATGGGCGATCGCCCCCCTTTCCATCGGCCAGTCAATACTGTTTTTCAGAATTACGCCCTGTTTCCCCATCTCACCGTCGCCCAGAATGTGGCGTTTGGGCTAGAGATGGAAAACCTGCCCTGGGGACAAATTCGTCATCGGGTAGCGGAGGCGCTGGAACTGGTCAGGCTGACGGATCTGGAAAAGCGTCGCCCTCGCCAACTCTCGGGCGGACAACAACAGCGAGTCGCCTTAGCCAGAGCGCTGGTGAAACAACCCGAGGTGATGCTTTTCGATGAACCGCTAGGGGCTTTGGATTTGAAGCTGCGAAAAGAGATGCAGCTAGAGCTAAAACATATGCAGCAGCAGGTCGGGATTACCTTCATCTATGTCACCCACGACCAGGAAGAAGCCATGGCTATGTCCGACCGGATCGCGGTGATGCATGACGGACAGGTGTTGCAAGTGGGAACCCCGATAGAGATTTATGAAGCGCCCACCAACCGTTTCGTGGCTGACTTTATCGGTGAGACCAATTTCCTAATTGGCCGGGTAATTGAACGTAAGTCCAATGCTGTGGTCGTCCTGGTGGATGAGCAGGCGCCCGTGTTGGTTAACTGTAGCGACGATATTGAGATAGGCCAAATTGTTACCCTCCTGATCCGTCCAGAAAAGGCCGCTATCCAGTCTGCCGCAGATCTGGATGAGCCAGGTCTATGCGGAACTGTGGAAGAATCCGTCTACATTGGCACAGATACTCGCTTTGTGATTCGTCTTACCCCCCAAAGCACCCTGGTTGTCCGGTGTCAAAACCTCCATAGTCACACCCTGTATTCCTTTGCCTCGGGTGAAAGGGTACGGGTGGATATAGCCCCCGATAGCATTCGTATCTTACGAGAAAAGGATTCTGAAAGGTCTGGGAACTCAGCGCCTGCAAAAGGAGGAAGCAGTGCCCCGTAAGCAGCCGCTAAATCTAGGCAAGGTTCGCCGATTCGCCTCTACCCGGCGACGTTTTTTGCAAGGTTCAGCGGCGACTCTAACCGGTATCGCCCTTTCCAACTGCACTGGAAAATTGGCGAATGTCCAGTCAGATTCTTCGGGTAAAGCGCCGGAAAGGCAAACCGGGACTAGTTCTGAAAAGTTGTACATTTATACTTGGGCCGACTATACCAACGATGAATTGGTGGCGATGTTCACCGAGAAAACGGGCTATGAAGTCGTCATTCATATTTTTGATTCCAATGTAACCCTGTTGGCCAAGATGCTGGCGGGGGGGGGAGACGCCTACAGCATTATCTATCCTTCGGACTATATGGTGCAGCAGATGATCGAGTTGAATATGCTAACCCAGCTCGATCAGTCGCGTTTGCAAGGGATGGAAAATCTCCTAGAAAAGTGGCGAAGCCCGGTGTACGACCCTAATAATACCTACAGTGCTCCCTTCGCTTGGGGAACAACAGGACTGCTCTATAACCAAGCTAAATTATCGACCCCTCCAGAGGACTGGAGCTACTTGTGGGAAAACAAAGACAAATTCAAACGTCGGATCACGCTACTAGACGATGTGCGGGAAACGATGGGAGCGGTGTTGAAATCGCTCGGTTACTCTTATAACTCTACTGATCCGGCTGAACTGGAAGCAGCTTATCAAAAGCTGGTGGAACTTAAGCCCTCGATCGCCTCTTTTAAGTCCTTCAGCTTCCAGGATGAGTTGCTGGGTGGAAAATTGTTATTGGCGATGAGCTATTCCATTGATGCGATCACGGTGACGGCGAAAGACGACAACATGGAGTACATCATCCCTAAAAGCGGCGCCTCCATATGGACCGACACGATGGCCATTCCAACCTCGGCCCCAAATGTGGATGCGGCCTATGAGTGGATAAATTTCATGCTACAGCCAGAAAATTTAACGAAAGCGGTTGAGGACCTCTTCTTCGCACCGCCGAATGCAGTCTCCTTAGAGATGATCTCCGCCGAACTTAAGCGCAATAAAGTTCTGTTCCCACCGGCAGAAATTATTGCTCGATGTGAAGGAATTGCTCCAGTGGGTGAGGCCAATGATCTCTATAACCAGTATTGGGCAGAATTGACCAGTGCTTAGGGCAAATTAGATGGGCCAGGTGAGAGAGATCACAGCCTGGGGTATTCTCCAATCACTGTTCAAAGGGGTATGGCGTCACTCAGTAATTTCCGAATGATCACACCTGATAGGGGCTAGGCATCACAGTAAAAACCCGGAGATTGCAAGATAGTGATATTGTCGATATGTTTCATTAGCCAACCATGCAAGCCCAAGCCTCTATTTCTCAACTCACCCTTGACGAAATTGTCAATCAAATATTTGCGGTACGCCAAATCGATCGCAGCATCCAACGCCAGTTTATGAACACATTGCTCAATAAAACCACCCTCAACCCTCAAGACCAGGCTCACATTCGTCGCGTGTTCGACGCCTTGCAGCGGGGATTGCTGCGGGTTGTCTAATTTAACTAAACTTAACAAATCCGTTACGTAGCGAAACTTACCTTATAGCGATTCTCGCTTGGGTGGCATACATCTCAGTAAAGGCGGGGTGTAGGATCTAGGATGTAGGGCGTAGTCCATGCCAATGAAAACTCTATAAACGTGATTAGCAAAGTCATTAGCAGAGTGGGCCAATCAGAGAGAGAATACTCTGCAGTGGCGTGAGGAGATAGCTCATGGCAGATCCCGTTAATAAAAAAATATTGCTCAAGATTCTGATTGGAGCGGCTTGGATTGATGGTGTTATTCAACCTGAAGAACGCAATTATCTGCATCGAGTCGCTAAAGAGCACAACTTGTCTCAAGACCCAGAAATCAAGCCTTTATTACAGGAATTCGTTTCGGTTAAACCCGACCAATGTTACGATTGGGTGCGGCAATATTTGGGCGATCGACCAAGCGCCGAAGATTGCCAAAACTTAATTGAAGCAAGCAGCGCCCTAATCTATAGCGATGGTGAAGTCGCTGTAGAAGAAGCTAAATTCCTTCATCGGATTCAGTTATTAACCCCAGAAGATGACGCTGGCCCTGAGCCACTACAAAAAATTGCTCTCAGAGCTATTCGTAAGCTTTACCAGAACTGGGTGAATAAACAATATTAGGGAAACATACCCTGCTTATCCGCCAAAAGTGGCGCAAAAGGGTACTGTCGTCAGTAATACATCATCGCTAGAATGACGGCAGACCCCCACCGATCAGCGAGGCGATCTATGGTGCTGGACTTGTCCAGGTTCTATCAAGCGTGTAATCCCAGCAAAAAACTCGTTGCCGGAAATCCAGAAGATCGGAAATACTATATCGATTTCTCCACAGTGCGGGGCAGCAACATTGTGCGAGAGTTGGGCCGGACCATTACCCGACTTTCCCCCAATACCCCCACCTGCCAATTATTTACCGGCCATATTGGCTGCGGCAAGTCCACCGAGCTGCTACAACTCAAAGCCGAATTGGAGCAAAGCGGCTTCCATGTCGTTTACTTCGAATCCAGTGAAGATCTGGATCTAGCGGATGTCGATGTCACGGATATCCTGCTGGCGATCGCCCGTAAGGTCAGCGAAAGTCTAGAAGCCGCCGATATCAGGCTCAAACCCGCTTACTTTGTCAGCCTGTTTAAAGAAATTAGCGAAATTCTCAAAACACCAATTGAAATCACCAACGTTCAATTTTCGGTCGGCATCGCCAGCATTACCGCCAAAACCAAAGACAGTCCTAAGCTGCGCGGTCAATTACGCCAATACATGGAGCCCCGGACAAATAGCATTTTGGATGCCATCAACCGGGAACTTCTGGGGCCTGCAACACAGGCGTTGCAGCAGAAAAATCGGAAAGGGCTAGTGGTGCTGATTGATAATCTGGACCGCTTAGACAATTCGGTCAAACCCTCTGGTCAAACCCAGCCCGCCTATCTATTTTTGGATCGGGGAGAGCAACTGAGGAAACTCAACTGTCACGTGGTCTACACCATCCCCCTTGTCCTGGTTTTTTCAAACGACTTGGGCTTGATTACCAATCGCTTTGGTGTGGATCCTAAAGTATTGCCGATGGTGCCGGTGCGATCGCCGGACGGCGGCCAGTGTGAGCAAGGTCTGGCCCTATTACGGCAAATGGTGCTGGCGCGGGCGTTTCCTGACCTGAATATGTATCAGCGTCTGGAGCAGGTTGCGGAAGTTTTTGATAGGGTGGAAACTTTGAACCGTCTATGTGCGATCAGCGGCGGCCATGTGCGAAACCTATTGGTATTGCTTTATCGCTGCTTGCAACGGCAAGATCCGCCCCTTTCTCGGGATTGTTTGGAGGGAGTGATCCGTCAGCGCCGCAGCGAACTAATTTTAGCCGTTACTGAGGACGAAATGAACCTGCTGCGCCAGGTGGCTCAGCACAAAAATGTCCGAGGCGAAGAAGGATACCAAATCCTGTTGCGCAGCATGTTTGTGTTTGAATACAAAAACGACCAAGGCAACTGGTTCGATATCAATCCCATTTTGGCTGAAGCGAGTGAGTTTCAGACATGACAGACGCCCAGCGCCCCAATCCCATTCATCCCCACAATCAGAATTCCATGAATACCCTGGTGCGGGCTATTCGGCTGTCAGCAGGACAGTTTTCCCTGATTTTGATCCAGTGCAATTACGCCAGGGTGCGCGATCGCATCGCCCATCAGCTGCGAGAGTGCTGTCCGCTGACCATCCGGGAGCTGGTTCTGCCAGCAGACACTGACACCCTCTTCACTGCCATTAAAGCGGTGTTAGGAGAAGAACAGCCCGCTGCAGTGATCGTATTTGGGTTGGAGTCAGTGAAGGACCTAAACACCGTCCTCAACTCCACAAATCAAGTGCGGGAAGAGTTTCCTAAACATTTCCCCCGACCCCTAGTGCTATGGATCAATGACAGCATTCTGCGGCAATTGATTCGGGTCGCCCCTGACCTGGAGAGTTGGGCGACGACCATCCCATTTGAGATTTCAACCGAGGAACTGACTGATCTGATCAATCAAACCGTAGATGAAATCTTCACCCAACTGTTACACTCCCATGAAACTCTTTTCCTGGATAATACGGCGCTTAACTTGGGAGAAGACTCTCCCCGTCGGGTGGAACTCCAAGCAGCCTGC
Organism: Pseudanabaenales cyanobacterium; assembly: GCA_022360135.1. Lineage (GTDB taxonomy): Bacteria > Cyanobacteriota > Cyanobacteriia > Phormidesmidales > Phormidesmidaceae > JAKSDM01. The sequence goes on from JAKSDM010000914.1 coordinate 5,138, forward strand.
CGAGAGTTGCAAGGCCGACAGGAGATCTTCGCTCCAGCATTGGCGGCCAACGTCGAATTCATTTTGGGTCGGGTGGCGGACAATTCCACCGACGAATCGCGGCGCCACTATGAGCAAAGCCTAGCCCTATGGCGACAGGCCAATCAGCCGGAACATAGCGGCCACTTATTGTTCTATCTGGGGCTGTGGTGGATGAATTACGCCGCCCAGCATCTGGCGGAGCGTCAGCCAGCGCTGCAACAAGCCGAAGCCTATTTGAAGCAGGCGATCGCATCCTTCGAGCAAGCCGATCGTCTGGACCTGGCGGCTCGATTTATCAATTTTTGGGCGGAAGTCCTGCATCGGCAGCAGAATTGGTTGGCGTTAGAGCAAGTCGCCAACCAAGCCTTAGAACTCCATCAAACCTATTCTGACCAATTCAGATTAGCTCGCGCCCATGGTTTCTTAGCTGAGGCGGCCTTAGCCCGGTCGGCTTGGCGTCAGGCTCAGCAAAGCGCGCAAGCCGCCCTGCATTTGATGGAGCAAGCTGAGGTCGCCCTGAAAACGGTTTCCCCCGATGAAGATAACTATTTAGACTTGCAGCATTCCTTTCACCAGGGGTGGTATTTATTCTCGTTAGCCAAGGCCCAATATCAGCTCGGCGAGAGTCTAGCCGCCATCGAAACCCTCATCGCCGCCAAACTGAGAACTAAACCCTGCTATGATCCGGAGCTGTACATCGCCATCTTGGGGGCGCTGCAGGAATACTATTTTCAGCAACGTGACTATTTAAGCGCCTTTGAGATCAAGCGATCGCAACAAAAAATTGAAAGTCAGTTTGGATTACGGGCATTCATCGGCGCGGCTCGACTCCAAACCAAGCAAACGATCGCTAATCCAGCCTTACCCACCCATGAATCGCAAGCAACGGCCGCCGTTGAAATTGCCGCCTCTGGGCGGCAACAAGATGTGAATCGCTTGCTGGAGCGAATGGGCCGCCCTGATGTTAGGCTGACGATTATTCATGGTCAATCTGGCGTGGGTAAAAGCTCGATTTTACAGGCAGGTTTGATCCCCGCCTTGAGGCAGCGGACGTTTGAGAGTCGAGAGGTCATCCCGGTGCTGCAGCGTGTCTATGCTAACTGGGAAAAAGAACTGGGCCAGCAATTAGCCGCAGCCTACACCTGTATTCGACCGGCTGGAGCCAAACCGCTTGTATTAGAAGCAGCGTCTCATATTCTTGAGCAATTACAGAGAAACTCCGACGAAAATTTACTCACCGTTCTGATCTTTGATCAATTTGAGGAATTTTTCTTTAGCCGCCCAACCCTAGCTGAACGATTAAGTTTCTATAGCTTTGCTAGTAAATGTCTAAATATTCCTTATATCAAGGTAATCCTCTCAATTCGGGAGGATTATCTGCACTATTTACTAATCTGTAATCGTCTTACTGGCTTAGAGGTAATTAACAACAATATTTTGGATAAAAACATCCTTTATTACCTGGGTAATTTTTCCAAAGAAGACGCCAGATCCGTCATTCAGAGTCTATCTGAGCAAGCTCATCTGGCTTGGGCGCCTTACCTGATTAATCAATTAGTGGCGGACTTAGCCGATGAATTAGGTCAGGTTCGTCCGATTGAGCTGCAGCTTTTGGGAGCGCAGCTACAGGCGGAAGGCATTAGAACCTTAACCCAATACCTAGCTCAAGGAAAGAACCCCAAGGAAGTCATTGTCGAGCGTTATTTGGAGGAAGTGGTTAAAGACTGTGGGTCTGAGAACAGTCGAGCCGCCGAATTGGTTTTATATTTGCTAACGGATGAAGAGGGTGTCCGTCCTCAAAAAACCAGAGCTGAGTTGTTGGAGGCTGAGAGCTTAGCTGCAGAATCCCAAAAGGTAGACCTGGTTTTAAGAATTTTCATCCGCTCAGGCTTAGTCATGGGGTTGCCGGCTGCTCCCGCTGATCGCTATCAATTAGTCCATGATTATTTAGTCCGCCTTGTCCGTCAGAAATATGGCAAGAAAATTGTTGAGGAACTCTCAAACCTGCGAAAACAAGTTCAAGTGCAGGCGGAGCAAGAAAAGAAAAAGCTGCGTCGCCTATCTCTAGTTGGTCTACTGGGGGCTTTATTGTTCGCCATCCTGACAGATAAATTTCAGTCAGCCCTGCAAGTCATAGAAGCTTCGAAAGCGGAAATAGAAATTTCGAAAGCAGAAGTTGATCGGTCAAATTTAATTCTTGAACTGGAGTTAGAAGGCCCCAAATCCATTCAAAAATTTGAATTTTCCCAGATCAAGGGACTACTGTCTGCAATCCAGAGCGCCGCTGAACTCCGCCATCGCTTCTCCGCCCCCTATCCCGCCACCAGTCCAGTTTGGGCCCTGCAGAAGATTGTCTATAGCATCCACGAAAAAAATTGGTTTGATAGTGAGCAAAAGCGGGTCCTGTGGGTCAGCTTTAGCCCAGATGGAGAATTATTCGC
>JAKSDM010000461.1 GCA_022360135.1 Pseudanabaenales cyanobacterium
CTGTCTGAACAGCTCACATCTGAAGTTCTCAAATTGGAAGAAATTCAGGCATCTGTAGCAGAAGAATCACAGCAGCTAGAAACACTTCATAATTTGCAATTTTCTGATGACAGCTTAACCCAATTGATTGACGAATATGAAACCAGTTCAAAAACTTTTCGCGAAGAATTTAGCCAGAATCAGGAAGAGTTAGAGTTAGAAATTGCTCAGGCCAGGAAGACGTGGGAGACAGAGCGAGAAGACCACCGCAGAGCGGTTAAAGAGCGGCATGAATTACAGGCCAAACTGCGCCAGCGAGATACAAAAGAATATACCTATGATCTGACCTTACAGAATAAACTCAGTGACGATGAGTTTGAACAAGCCCAGAAACAACGCTATTGGGAACTTGACGAATTTCAAGCAGCTCAAGAGAAACAGTGGGCTGATCGAGAAAAGGCTATCACTGAGAGAGAAAAAGAGTTTGAAGAACTCAAAGCTAAAGTAGAAAGCTTTTCAGAACAACTGGAAAAATCAATTAAAAAAGCAAAGGAGGAAGGTAAAGGAATTGCTCATCATCAGGCCAAAATAAGGGCTGATTTAGCAGCTCAAGAAGTTGAAGGTCACAAACTCACCTACAAACTTCGAATCGAGTCATTACTCGACACCATTCAGACACAAGAAAATCGCATCGAAAGCCTCTCAAGCCAACTGAATGCAGCATTGAAACAAGTTCAAGATCTGGCCGTCAAGGCGATCGAAGGAGCCGCTAACCTGAGTTCCCTGAAATCAATTCGGGAGATCGCGATCGAACAGGCCAAGAATCCCAGTAAGAGTAAGTAAATTAAGTTTGTGCACCTTAAAGGCGCACAAACTTAACGCCCATTACTAACTATTGACCTTTAAAACCCATGAACTACAGCAAAATTGATCTGTCTAGTATTGTTGCGGTTGGCCATAATCACGAGTATCTTGAAGTTCTGATTGATCAAGGCGATCGCATTGAGTGCATTGAGGTTCCGGCTCCGGTTGAAGCCTACGAAGGACTACAGCATTTAAATGACATTGTTGCGGACAAAACACCTC
>JAKSDM010000578.1 GCA_022360135.1 Pseudanabaenales cyanobacterium
CCAGGGTTGCGCCTTGAGACTTTTCGCCTGCCTGCTCTAGGGCGATCTTGACAGAACCAACCCGATTCATCTGCCCGGCGCCGATACCCACGGTGGCGCGATCGCCCGCCACCACAATCGCGTTAGACTTGACGTGCTTGACCACGCGCCAAGCGAACAGCAGTTCCTCAAGCTCGGCGGCTGTGGGTTTTTTATCGGTCACTACTCGCCACTCAAGTGGGTTTTCAGGATAATCATCGGCGGTTTGGACTAAAAATCCTCCCGCGATCGCCCGCACCGTTTGACTTGGCCCAGTGGCCAAATCAGATAGGGTTAACACCCGGAGATTGGACTTTTTACTGAGAATTTCTTTCGCCTCGGGTTCACAGTCTGGGGCGACTATACATTCCAAAAAAGTTTGAGTTAACGCAGTCGCTATAGTCTGATCGATTGGCTGGTTTAAGGCCACAATCCCGCCAAAAGCCGACATTGAGTCAGCCTCAAAGGCGCTTTGATAGGCTGCCGTCAGGGTTGCCCCTAAAGCTACCCCACAGGGATTGGTGTGCTTTAGGACGGCGGCGGCGGCCCCTTGAGCCGAAGGAAATTCAGCAATGATGCGTCGGGCCGCTTCTAGATCCACCCAATTATTGTAACTTAATTCTTTCCCTTGGAGCTGCTCAGCCGCCGACCAGCCAGTCGGCAGACTGCCCATTTGATACCAGGCGGCGGATTGATGGGGATTCTCGCCGTATCGCAAAGTCTGCCGTTGCCGCCCAGTGAGGCTAAACCGTTCGGGCTGATTGACCTCAGCCTCAGATGCTAGGGTTTGATCCGTCAAATAGTTGGCGATCGCCAGATCATAGGCGGCTGTATGCCAGAAAGCTTGACGCGCACAGACGCTGCGGAAGCTTGGAGAAACGTCCCCAGGGCTCTGTCGGATCTGGTGCAGGTAGGTCTCGTATTGAGCTGGATTGCACAACACTGTTAGGTAAGCATGATTCTTGGCGGCCGCCCTTAAGAGAGTGGGTCCGCCAATATCGATTTGCTCGATCGCTTCTGGCAGGGTGACTCCAGGCTGCGCAATCGTTTGCTCAAAGGGATATAGGTTCACAACCACCAAATCAAAAGGGCGAATAGCGTTATCAGCCATATCCTGCTGATCTTGCGGCAAACTTCGTCGCGCCAAAATTCCACCATGAATCCGAGGATGCAATGTTTTGACCCGCCCCGCCAAAATTTCAGGCGACCCTGTATAGTCAGACACCTTTGTGACAGGCAATCCCGCCTGCTGTAGGGTGCGAGCCGTTCCACCACTGCTAATTAACTCAAATTCAAACTCTTCAACCAAACTACGAGCAAAGTCTTCAATGCCTGTCTTGTCCGATGTACTCAGCAGTGCTAAGCGCGCCATGAGTCTACCATCCCTTCATTAGTGCATTACTCAGGATACATCGGACGCTAGCATCCAAATTGCTCAGCGGCTCATCGAGCAGGAACAACTTGGGTTTGGGAGCAAGCGCCCGGGCTAGAGCGACCCGCTGCTGCTGGCCCCCTGAAAGCTCGTGGGGGTAACGCTGTTCCAGCCCTTCTAATCTAATTAGGCGAAAGAGTTCGGCGACTCGAATGTGAATCTGGCGAGGATCCGCCCCCGGCGATCGCAGCCCAAAAGCAATATTCTCAGCGACGGTCATGTGGGAAAACAAGGCATAGTAAGGTATATCGGTATTGCAAAAAGATGGCCCGGGTGAAAGCGTTGAATTGCATCAGAGTGGTGGCGCTGAAGTCTTGTAGGCTATACATGGCCACAATTAACCCGCCCGCTGCTAGCGAAGGGCGCAGCTGAGGCAACGTGATCTGAAAAAAGGTGTAAACCGCCCCCTTACTCAAACTTCGGGCCGCTTCTTCTAAGGCCGGATTCATGCCCTGCAATCCAGCTCGAATATTCAACAGCATGCACCACTTTCATGGCAGTGACAAACGCTTGAAAGGAACCATTTATGGGCGCCCAACCAATCTTGCCGCGCCACTTAGGATCGGCCAGATCAAAAACTGAGGCGGGGAGTTCATCCGCAGTGACCGTTTCCACATTGAGAAAAGCATACTCACTTTATTCCATCACACCCAACAGAGCCAGTGTAAAAAGAGTAAGGGAAAAAGATTAATTCTGGATGATCTCAATCAGTCTTTTTGAGGCGAGGCGTTCCAATCAATTTTTCTCTAGAAGATTAAGAGAAGATTTTGAAATTATTATTGATGATTAAATATTCACTAGCGAAGAAAATAGCGGCTGCGATCGCGCTCAGTCCGCTCCCCAACATAAATGCGGCATAGGAACCGCTAATTTGCCACAGACTGCCTGCTAGCAGACTTGCCAGAAACAGCGATAAGCCAACGGCCAAATTGAGCAAGCCAAACGCCGCGCCTCGGCTCTCGGCTGGGACCGTATCTGCAACCATGGCTGATAATACGCCTTTGTTCATCCCCAGATGAACGCCGTATAGTGCAAACAGCCCTCCCACTTGCCAGGGGGCTTGAGTAAAGGCGAATCCCCCGTAGACCAAACTATATAAGAGAAGACCCGCCGACAGAACGCCCCCTCGTCCCAGCCGGTCTGAAATCACACCCGCAGGATAAGCGCTGAGGAAATAGGTCACGTTCATCATCACCAGACAGAGGGGGACCCAGGTGGCGTTAATCCCAACTTCACCCGCCCGCAGCAGCAGAAATGCATTGCTGGAATTCCCTAAGCTAGAAATCAACGCCACGGCGAACAATAGCCAATAGCTCCGGCCCAAATGACGCAGCGCTGAACCATCAAACAGATTGGGCCGAGCTTTAACTGTGGGGGGCGCCTCAGGTTCACGGACACCAATAATTAGCAACCCCACAGCCAGAATGCCAGGGATCAGGGTAAGCTCAAACACGAGCCGGAAATCTTCAGCGGTGATCGCCATTAAGCCAATAGCGGTAAGGGGCCCCAAGTACGCGCCAATGGTGTCTAGAGATTGCCGCAGACCGTAGGCGGCGCCCAGTTGTTCAGCTGGGGCGCTGTCGGCGATGAGCGCATCTCGGGGCGCAACCCGAATGCCTTTCCCTATGCGATCGCCCAAGTAAACCGCCAGCACCGAGAGAGGCCCTGTGGTTAGAGCAAAGAGTGGTTTGGCTAGCGCCGATAATCCGTAACCCGCGATCGCCAACCCCTTGCGCCGCCGCCAGTAATCGCTCAGCGTTCCGGCAAAGAGTTTGGCTATGGCGGCGATCGTTTCCGCAGCGCCCTCAATCAGACCCACCGTTAATATGTTGGCGCCCAAAGTAGATGTCAGGAAAAAGGGGAGTAAAGCATAAACCACTCCAGATCCCATATCCGTAAATAGGCTCACCAAGCCTAATATCCAAATATTTAAGGGGATATTTTCAAAGAGGTTTTTAGG
>JAKSDM010001467.1 GCA_022360135.1 Pseudanabaenales cyanobacterium
GCTACAGGCGCCAAGTCCGATAAACATCAGAAAAACAATCGTAAACCAGGTCAGTCCAGAGATTAATTGGGCGGCAGGCGAACCGCCTGCACTGAGTACAGCCGCCAGTGGGTTTTTATATATTCTGATTTCCTTGGCAATCTTTTTGCGGATTCTTTTTGCTAGAGCTACATTACTAGAAGTGGAACTGGTAAATATTTTTTGGACCCAAAAATTAAATCCGCTGGATAAGCTATTTAGATCACTTGCCTTCCCTTCTTTTAAGGCTAGATTTTCTATCTCTAATTGAGAGATTAAAATCGAAGTGGCCAGTTCAGCCATACTGATAATATTTTCGTCATTGGTCAATTCTACATTTGGCAATAGATCAAGCAAACGACCCAATTCATCGTAAGTAGCACTTCTCAGACTTACTTGGGTGATTTTGTTTTCAATATCTTCAATTAATTGCTTAACGTCTCTTCTGATTCTTGCATCGGTTTCAGAAAAAACAGCATATCCTGTTTGCTTTGAGGTTTCTTTGCCCACTTGACTTTTGGAAGTCATTTCAACCTCACAAGAATTAGACATCTTAGAACGACTTTCACCCATTAGATAAAGCTATTCGGCTAGATTTGACCAATATCAAAGACTGTCAATTAATAATAAATTCACAGTCATCAATCCTTCTTGATCGGACATTATTTCTGATTGAAAGGTTCCAATAAATAGCTGCTATTTTTTTGGTCCAGACAAGCAGATAAATCCAAGAAAACTGATGACAAACCAGCTTTCTTGATCATTCATTTCAGTAGAGTTGAGCCATCAATGATTGAAGGCTTTTCAACACTAAATATGGTGTAGATGCCAGTTTTTCAAATGGCCAACTCAACTGATTAGTTGAATGTTGGCGGATGTTGCCAACGAATTTAGCTTGACATTTGGTAGCACTCTAGCCTTCACTACCAGTTCTCCCCTGAGATAGTCGAAGAGAGCGGGAACTCTTGTAATCTATTCTGCCTTGATAGGTGAAAATAAGGATGTAGGGTCTCACCCTTGATGGGTGAAAATAAGGAATGTAGGGTCTCACCCTTCTCGTGAATTTACTCAAAAGTCTGATATCTTACTGTATTGTTTAGAGAGTATCAGATAAATATCTATGCAAAAGTTTTATTGTCATCACCATCCACTATATAGCCCGATAGAATTAGCAGATTATTCCCTGAAAATCCTGCTAGATGGTTTTTTCAGAGGTTAAAGCTAATAGAAAAAGCTTTTGATGATTCAGATAATAGTCGTATAAACTTTCGGAGATTTGATTGCAAAAAGAATTCAAACAAACACTCTTAAAGAGGTCTAAATTAGAGTTAAGGCATAGTAAGAAAAAGTATTCGGTTAAAGTGTTTCGGTTTAATTCTAGGTATTTAAACTGAATGCCAAAGTGATTTTGAATTACATGTAATGCATTTCGAGGCTTAGAAATACCAAGCTCCTGCCAACAATCTGTATTTCATCCAGTCACAAATCTCCAACGTAAAAGATGTTTGGCATGAGGATTCTTTAAGGCGCACTTCTTGTTGCTAAGCTATCTCAAAATACTAAGCCAGAAATATCTATAGCAATTCTCGCTTGTGTTGCATACAGCTTAGTGAAGGTAGGGAATAGGGTGTAGGGTGGAATGGCGCTGAAATAAGCCATGTGGGCAATGCCCACCCAACGGAATATCAGGTCAGAATCGCTAACAGCTACTTCTTTTCAGAATAGGTCAGCGCCTTCCAAGCAAACTTAGGCAGCGCCATCATTCGTCGCCAACGCCAGGGCTCTTGATAGAGGCGATAGAGCCATTCTAGATGGTTATTGCGTAACC
>JAKSDM010000904.1 GCA_022360135.1 Pseudanabaenales cyanobacterium
CCAGCCCACTACTATTCGGTTAAAAATTATTGCAGATCCCAACAATACAGCAGAGCCAATCACCAGATCGCTTATGGAAATTGGGATATAGCCCTATTGAGCGGTTGTTTGCAAATCCGTTCTAAAGTTCTTCGGATGATGCGCGCCAGAGGTATACAGGGAAATTGATAAATCTGATGCGAGTAGAGTAAATATGCCTAAGCAATTGACGATCGGACCGCTCGGAGAACCCAATGAAAATTGGCTAACGGTTTGGGCTGCTCTGCTAACGAAGAGCAAAGCAATTTTAGCCCGGGAAGTGCTAGGACTCCAGGTGAGGCGGCATAAGGTAACTATTCAGGAATTGTTGGAAGAAGCTGCCAGATCTCGGGGAATGCACCCCGATGATCTGTTCAGCACGATCCTGACAAACCCACAATATTTAGCGGAGGATGAAGTTCATGAAGGTCATCCTAAAGATGAATAAATCCAAACTCATCAGCTCGAAACAGTCAGACCTCTCCGTTAGGAAAAAAACTTGACCTTAATATTGTTTCCTCCCCTTGAGGCAGTTCGCCCCTCTATTCCATGTCAATGAATTCATCCTGAGACAACTGGACGGCTGTTCTTGTTAGTATCTGCTTTTTTAGCTCCTCTACGCTAATTTGACGTTTCCACGCCAAGTGCTCAAGAGCCTCGTTGCGATATTTGGTTCGTTGGAATAGATGAGTACGAAGCAGGGTCTCTGCTTGAACGGTTAGTGATGAATTCTTGATGAATGCCTCCAGCTCAAGCATGTCCGTGTAGTACTCTCCCAGATTTCCCAAGTGAATTAGCTCTTCCGACACAAAAAATCCTCCACAAAGTAATTTCCCAACAATCAAAAGTCCATATCGCCGAAAGTCCATGTTGCTAAAGTGATGTTAAGCAGTTCATAACAATCACTCTTCAGGCATCCTGGGGAGAGCAGAGATCGTACTATGATGAATGACAGCTTCCAAATCTGACAATGGAATGTCGTCAGTATCTCGAAAGTTGATGCACCTGTTACCTATATTTTTTCTCTTGAATTATATCTCTCGGCACAAATCGACCTCAACCTTCTAATATGCCTCATGAGAGAACCCGCATCCGTAAAAAGTTTAGAAAATTTTGGCTAGATTTACCTATCGGAGATTTGACTTGCAGAGGCGGCAGGGGAGGGGTTCTCGAAAAGCAAAGGCGGCAGAGGCGACAGGAAAGGATTAACATGGGGACAAATAAAATTGCCCTGGAAGCATCTAGGCGATCCTAGCTTCCAGGGCGTCTATTTTCTGCCGCCAGCCAAACCGATGCTATATAAAGGCGTGCATAACATTGAGGGAGACATTCTCGACGCATCGTCAGAGACATTTTTTCACCTTCTACAGACCCACAAAATCACTTGATTGCGGCGGCGTAGCATTATTGAGACTCGACTATTGCGCGTCAGATTCGTCAGAAACTACTGGGGTGGAATAAACTACGCCCGATTCAGACAAAGCCTCTTGACGCTGTCGCCGAAACTCAGCTGCTGCATCATTCACATTACGATGCTGGCGCTGCTGGTACTCAGCGGCGCTAACTGGATTAGCCAGAACTGCTCGATGGACTAAGTCAAACACACTGCTCGAGTCGTTAAATAAGCCGCCAGCGTTCTCTTCACTTGGCCCCAAATCCCCCAACGGATCCACGGTTTCTTGAGCAAGCGCCATCGGTGTCAGCGCCAGGATACTCATGCTTGCCGTAACGCTAATTAGTTTTTTAGCAAAGTGTGCCATATGCAAATATGCCTTATTACAGCGGATCTAAACGTCTACCCAAAATTTTAGGAGCCCAATAATCCTATTTTAGGAGCCCAATAATACTTTAATCAAGACGAAATACTTTCGCCCAATGCTCCCGACTATAGCAGCAGTTTCTGGCGTCAGGTAATCGGTAATTTGGTTGGATACGCCTTCTTCATTACCCACTATCCGCCCACTAAACTTAAGCAATACGCCGTCTCAACAGCGGCTGAATAACAGTCAGAGAGATGGCGCTGAAGCTAAACAAAATCAGTAGTGACGCGCCTAGTGTGATGCTCCCCCAGGGGGCTTGCATGACAATGCTGTCGAAGCTCCAATCGCTGTGGAGATAGAGATAGCGGATGGGTTCGATCGCGTAGCTTAAAGGATTGAGACTGGCTACGGTCTGCAGCCAACCCGGCATAAAGGAGAGGGGAACTAAGGCGGTGCTGGCGAAGAGCAGCGGCAGGTTGGTAACAAAAATAACAGCGATCAGTTCAATGTGGCCCGGTAGGGAGAAGGATAATCCCAGGCTAAGGGCGGTGACCCCCAATACTAAGGTCAACACAATCACTGCAACCAAACAGAGCCCTAATGGGTCAGGCAGGCCTGCTCCCAACAAAGCGCTAGTAGCGACAATGGCCGCTGCTTGCACCAAACTCATAGCGGCGATAAAAATGGCTGAAGCAATCACGATGGAGAAGCGAGACGCCAGCGGAGCCACCAATAATCGGTTAAGGAATCCAAATTCTCGGTCAAACATAACCGGCAGTCCAGCATTGAGGGCGCCCCCAAAGGCGGTAAACACAATAATGCCCGCCCCCAGAAACTGACCATAATTCTGACTCTCGCCAAACAGCCCCTGAGGGACATTCTGGAACAGCGCCCCAAACAAAACCAGCCACATCAGCGGCTGAATCACCCCCGCAATCAACGTGGAGGGACGACGCTGCAGCTGAATGAATAGGCGACGGGTCAAGGCCAAGGTTTCCTGGACGAACTCTCCAGAAAACAAACCTGGCGGTTGGGCGGCGATCGCCCCAGTCTCCATCGCCGCCTTCCACTGCTGTAGTTGGAGATTGTTAATCGGACTCTGAGAGGTTGGGGCAGGGGAAGCCTTAGATTTTGGAGGGATAATAGTGCCGCTCATGGTTCTGTTGTCGTTATGTTAAGGGTGAATTTATGAGTGCTTCATTGCTTGTTTCTGTTCCGCTTTGAGATCACGGCGGCCGACAGCGGCAATTTCTGCATCTAGCAGAGTGCGGCCAGTTGCGGCCAAATAAACGTCATCTAAACTAGGTCGGGATTGAGAAATCCCGAATATGGGCAGACCGGCTTCCTTGAGGGACTGTTGCACGGTAAGCAGGGCGTCAGCTTGGAGGTTGACCACCAAGTTTAGGGAATTACCTTGGGCGCTATTGACAATCACTTCCTCTACGAAAGGCATTGTCTTCAGGAGCGCTTTAGCGCTCTCAGCTTCTTCGGATGGGGTGAATTCACGGATACGGAGGGTGATGCGATCGCCGCCCACCTTTTCCTTCAGTTCAGAGGGGGCGCCCGTGTCAATCACGACGCCTCGATCCAGAATCGCCACCCGATCGGCAAGAGCGTCCACCTCTTCTAGATAGTGACTGGTGATTAGCACAGTCGTCCCCGCCGCCTTGAGTTGGCGTAAAAAGCTCCACACCGCTGAGCGACTTTCGATATCGAGTCCCACGGTGGGCTCATCCAGCACCAGGACATCAGGCTGGTGCAGCAAACCAGCGGCCAAATCTAGCCGCTTGCGTAGGCCGCCGGAATAAACCCCTGTCTGTTTATCGGCCCATTCGTTCAGCTCCAGCAGGGCTAGCATTTGGTTGATCCGTTCTTTGGCGACTGGCTTCGGCAGGTGATAGAGAGCAGCTTGGAGTTGCAACAGTTCTCGACCTGTCAGCACCTTATCCAACGCCACTTCTTGGGCGATGTAGCCGAGACGTTGGCGGGCGGCGCGGGGATTCGCTAAGACTGAGATCCCCTCCACCTCGATCTTGCCTGAGTCGGGTGAGGTCAGGGTGCAAAGGCACCGAATGGCAGTGGTCTTACCAGCTCCATTGGGACCGAGCAAGCCAAAAATTTCACCAGCTTCAACTGTCAGCGAAACGTCCTTAACGGCCTGCACAGAACCGTAAGACTTCTTCAGGTTTTCAATCAGGACCGCAGGGGGCATGGGACAAGCCACTTGAGTTCAAAAGTTCATTAACTAAAATTCTACCGAACTCTGATCGCACTCATCCGATGATATGAATGGCGCTGGCCAGAGTATTCAGGTTGTCAGAGAGCAGGCTGACAACCTGATGGGAAATGGGTAGGCTATCAACCACCATGCCAGCAGACAGCATCATCATATAAAGGATGGAGTATTTGAACAGCGATCGGGCCAAATCTCTATCTTGGGGGGCCTGGAGCAATATCCAAGCCTTTTTGATGAAGATGCCGCCGAGCAGGCTGGCGATGGCCACATAAATCGCGCCAGTCGCCCCTAAGGGATAAGCTAACAGGAGCGTGATCGGAACCAACCCTAGCGTATAGAGCCAAATTTGCTTAGCGGTGGCTTCATCACCCACAATCACCGGCAACATCGGTACGCCCACCTTGGCGTAATCATCTTGAATTAGCAACGCTAGCGCCCAGAAGTGGGGCGGGGTCCAAACAAACACGACAGCAAAAATAACCCAAGCAGGCCAACTCAGGCTGCCCGTTACAGCCGCCCAACCCACTAGAGGCGGAATGGCGCCTGCCGCTCCGCCAATCACAATATTTTGAGGCGAGGAACGCTTTAGCCAATGGGTGTATACGCCAATGTAAACGGCAATTCCCGCCATCGCCAGACAAGCGCTCAGCAGATTAGCGAAGGCGGCCTGAAGAGTAAACGAGAGGATCGCCAGGACTAAAGCGAATACCAAAGCATCCCTAACCTGAATCCGGCCGGATGGAATGGGACGGTGGCGAGTGCGCTCCATCTGATAATCAATGTCTCGGTCGTACACACAATTGATAACTTGGGCGGACGCCGCCGCCAGGGCGCCGCTGGTCAGGGTGATGAATAGGAGGAAGGGATCTAGCGTCCCTTCTGCAGCTACCCACATCCCTGCCGCCGTTTCAATCAGCAGAAGCGGAATAATGCGAGGTTTGGTAATTTGCCAGTAGCTCTGCAGGACTTGCCGTAGATTTTGGTGGTGACGAGAAGCATCGCTCCAGGTGGTTGTTTGGTGCATGCGAATTTCCTATCTATTAGGAGACTGGTTACTAGGTATTGGGTATGGATGGGTATCCACTGAAGTCAGAACTTTTGGCTGGGCGAGAACTCAGGAGACAGGCGTGAAGACAGCTATGCCTCCATTCTGTATTCTGTACCCGGTATTCTGCATTCTGTCTCCCGGATGCTGACGTGCGAGTTCTATTTCAGGGATAATTTCCGGCTTTATGTTGGCGCTTGTATGGGTATTAGGAATTGAGCTGCCAGCCTATATGGGAAGGGCCTCAAACCAGTCCCTAAACCCTAGTGGCTGACCATTGATTCCCGATCAAAACTCAACCGCTAATCGTTAACTGCTAAAACCCTTCTAAAGTTGATTGCGGCGCGGGTTCAACCTCTCGGCGATCGCGCAGGGCCAACACGGTGAAGGACACAAGGGTTCCGAGTAAAGCAGCGCCAACGGTTTGGTGGGAAACAGTCAGGGTTTCGACTTGAAGATGGAGGCGAAAGGTAGCAATCCCTAACAGAATTTGGAGCAACAGCAGGATGCCAGCTAAATTCGCCAATCGCCGCAGAGCAGCGTGTAAGGCGGGTGTACGCCAAGCCGTCCCGATCAGCAGGAGAGTAGCCAGGGTGGGAGGAGCCACCCCCACAATATGGCTGTTCATAACCTGACAAAGTTCAGCTAGGCCAAAGCACTGGTGGGCCGCCCAGCGGGAGGCGACAAGTCCTCCTAGAAGACTCTGGAGATAGACCAGAATCGCCGCCGTCAATCCTAACCAGGGCAGCCCGCCCGTGGTTCCTGTGCCGCGATAAGGCGTCAGTAGGACGCCGATGACTAGCAAAAGGGTAAAGAATAATAGAGCGGTCCCTAGATGAGCTGTGACGATATCAAATCGCAGCAGTTCCGTTACGGTCAGCCCCCCCAGCATACCCTGAACCAGGATCAGCGTCAGGGCTCCCAGAGAAGCCCAAGGCAGCCAACCAGGGAGGTCTTGACGATACCATAAGGCGAGACCCGCCAAGGCGATCGCCATCACGCCAATCAGACTGGCGTCAAGCCGGTGAAACCATTCCAGAAATACCTGGAAGTTCATTTGTTGCAGAGGGGCCAATTGGCCATAGCATAGTGGCCAATCTGGACAGGCAAGCCCTGCATTCATCACCCGAGTTGCACTGCCGACAGCCATTAGGGCTAGGGTGGCGATCGCCATTTTCCATACTAAGCGACGGATCCGAACCCGAGGATGCAGCGGAGAATTACGGCTAGGGGCTGACTGAGACAGTTTAGGGTTGATCGTGGAGTCAGCCATTGTACTCACCTCTCAAAAAGCAGGGGCTTGCAGACAGTCTGAGCAACTGAGCAAATGCTTTTAATGTCAAAAACACGATAATAGAGAACACAAATCAGGTTTAATCAGGTCTAATAAGGTAGGGCAGATAGAACGACTGGCGGCTCGAATTATAAACTGGACATGCCTTGGCTGAAACTCAATGACTCGAAATAGTTCTAATTATGAACTTTCTGGATTAAGTTTCCTTAGAGTAAGAAAATTTAGGATTTCTCCAACTAGACACTTGACAAGCCTCTTCAGTTCCCTTTTTAGCAGTAGGATGGCTATATTCATCCATTGTCGCCTACTACTGTAGAGACGGAAACTCCCATACCAGAAAAGCTTTAGGATTTTCTTCGGAATTGTATGACTGAATTGCTTGAGTAATATTCACTCCAACGCACTAAACATTTATTTTCTGCATCCTGGCCTACAAAAAGGATTGAATAATACTTGAATTCTTAATCAATCATTATGAACTGTATCGCTTAAAACAGCCTTACCTGTAAAACACAGATAAATCCCAAAAAAACCTAAAAAATGCCTAAAGATTTTCGGCAAAATTTCCTTCCCTCACGGTTTGCTGCTTTAACTTAGGTATAAGTAAGGGACTTAAGTAAGGGATGACGGAACTCTAACAGCTACAACCAAATCAGAACACATTAAGCTGGTCAGCCAATTAAGAGAAAAGTTCAGTTTTGTCTAAATCAGCTTAATTGGCAGAGCGACTGCGATTACTCCACCTTCTTTGGCAAGCTTTAGCGAGTCACGACCCGTCGAAGTCCTCCTGGTTAACGAGGACTCAAAAACCAATCTGATTGATTCATTACTCACTGTCTGTCCCGAACCTATAAGTTTCTATTTCTAAGCGAGGTTCTGATTAGTTGTGAAAATTCCCAGTAATATTCTGACCTTGCTAGCGGGCGTCACCCTGACGCTGGTTAGTTTTTGGTATGGTCAAAACCATGGCCTCATGCCGGTTGCAGCTTCCCACGAAGCCGAATTGGTGGACGAACTGTTCGACGCCATGATGGTTATTTCTGTCGGCCTTGTCTTGCTGGTGGAAGGCGTTTTGATTATTGCCGCCATCCGATTTCGCCGTCGTGACGGGGATGAAACCGACGGCCCCCATATTGAGGGCAACGTACCGCTGGAAATTCTTTGGACCTCCATTCCAGCTGTGATTGTCCTAGGCATTTCAGTTTACAGCTTTAGCCTCTATCAGGAGATGGGAGGGCTAAATCTGAGGAATCAGCCGATTGAGCCAGAAACAGTGCAGGTGGCCTATGCTGCGGACGAAGCTGGGGCAATGCCTTTGATGGCTAGCGCTGATGATGCATCGAAATCCACCCATACGGCTTCGGCTGGCATCGGTCCTACGCGTGAGATGGCGGGTCAACCCCCAGTCACGGTGAATGTGAAGGCGCTTCAATATGCCTTTATCTTTACCTATCCAGAGAGTGGCGTGATCTCTGGTGAACTGAAGGTCCCAGTGGATCGGGGGGTGCAATTAATCATGCAGGCTCAAGATGTGATCCATGCCTTTTGGGTGCCTGAATTACGTCTCAAGCAGGATATTGTTCCAGGCAAGGAGACGGAGTTGGCCTTTATCGCCACTCGAGAAGGAACTTATCCCATCGTCTGCGCTGAACTTTGCGGTCCTTACCATGGGGCGATGAGATCCCAAATCGTGGTGCAGTCCCCGGACGAGTTTGATACTTGGATGCAATCCCAAATCGCTAGTTTAGACAGCGGCGTCGAAACGGTGGCGGCGGTTCCTGCGGCTGAGCGTTCCGACGCTGACTACCTGGCCCCCTTGGCCCAACCTTTAAACCTGGATGTTGAGGCGGATGCCCTAGCTCAACTCCAACCTCCTGCCCACAGCCATGGGCATCCCCCCTATCAACTGGCTGCCCGGCTAGATTAGGAGAGGTGTTAATCTGGCGTCCCGACAACCGAAATTACAGCAGGTATCTGCCCCAATAAATCAGTCAAACAGTACGAGGATCTATGGCACAAATAGAGATTCTGGAAAGTCCATCGCAATCCCCTCCCCCCCCCCAGGTTCACGGGGGGGAACGGAAGTGGACCGATTACTTTACCTTCAGCACCGACCACAAGGTGATTGGCATCCAGTATATGGTGACTGGCTTCATCTTCTATCTGATCGGTGGGATATTCGCCATCATGATGCGGACAGAGCTGGCCACCCCTGAGCCTGATTTTGTCAGCCCAGAGGTCTACAATGGCCTGATGACTCTGCATGGCACAATCATGTTGTTCCTGTGGATTGTTCCCGTTGGCGCTGGCCTAGCGAATTACCTGATTCCTTTAATGATTGGGGCCAGGGACATGGCGTTTCCCCGGCTGAATGCGATAGCTTTCTGGATGATCCCACCGTCCGGACTGCTGTTAGCCATCAGCTATTTCTTTGGGCCGCCTACAGCCGGTTGGACATCCTACCCGCCGCTGAGTGTGAATACCGGCTTAGTCGGCGAGGGGATTTGGATTTTGAGCATTCTGATTGGGGGAACCTCTTCGATTTTGGGGGGACTCAATTTTTCGGTCACCATGCTCAAAATGCGCATTCCCGGTATGACCCTGTTCAAGATGCCGCTGTTCTGCTGGGCCATGCTGGCGACCTCCATGCTGATCTTGATCGGCACCCCTGTTTTGGCTGGCGCCCTGATTTTACTGGCCTTTGACTTATTCGCCGGGACGCCCTTCTTTAACGCAGCTGGCGGCGGCGATCCGGTTGTCTTCCAACATTTGTTCTGGTTCTACTCGCATCCGGCCGTGTACATTTTTGTGCTGCCGTTGTTTGGAGCCATATCGGATGTGATTCCAGTGCATGCCCGCAAACCTATTTTTGGCTATCAGGCGATCGCCTTCTCCAGTTTCGCCATTAGCTTCCTGGGGTTGATTGTGTGGGCGCACCACATGTTCACCAGTGGTACACCGCCTTGGCTGCGGATGTTTTTTATGATCACCACCATGATCATTGCTGTCCCCACGGGGATCAAGATTTTTGGCTGGTTGGCCACCTTATGGCGGGGCAAAATTGCTTACACCACCGCCATGCTGTTTTCTCTAGGCTTTATCGCTACGTTTGTAATCGGCGGGGTAACAGGGGTTATGCTAGCGGCGGTGCCCTTCGATATCCACGTCCATGACACCTACTTTATCGTCGCCCACTTCCACTATATTCTCTTCGGCGGCGCTGTATTCGGCGTGTATATGGCGGTGTACCACTGGTTCCCCAAGATGACCGGGCACATGCTGAACGAATTCTGGGGCCGGGTTCACTTTGCCCTCACTTTTGTGGGGATGAACCTAACCTTTATGCCGATGCATGAGTTGGGACTAATGGGCATGAACCGTCGGGTCGCCCTTTTCGATCCCCAGTTCACCGATCTGAATGTAATGGCCACGATTGGCGCCTACCTCACGGCGGTATCCACCATTCCCTTCTTGATTAATGCAATCTGGAGCTGGCGATATGGTCCTAAGGCCCCAGCTAATCCCTGGCGGGCGCTGACTCTGGAGTGGCAAACCACTTCTCCTCCCGCGATCGAGAACTTTGAGGAACTGCCCGTGATGAAGACAGGGCCTTATGATTACGGTCTGGGCTATATTCCTGAGATCGATCCCCCAGAACTTTATGGGAAAAAGGTTTCTGAACCGGCCGCATCTTGATCATCTCTAGTCTCTTGTCTATGGGCGCACTGATAGGTGCGCCCCGGCGGCAGAGACTGTTCTGAATGTGTAATCACCTTCCCAACTCTCTAGACACTATGCAAGGATCAATCTCTGACACTGCCGAAAGCACTCTAAATATTGCTCAGGAAACTGGAGTTGTGGACCACCACGAGGAGCATCCAGACCATCGCCTGTTTGGCGTGGCTGTATTCCTAGGGGCTGAGACCATGATTTTCCTGGGCTTGTTCTCGGCCTTTCTAGCCTATCGCCTGTCGGCTCCAGTATGGCCGCCAGAAGGAACGCCAGGGGGACTGGAGTTGTTCCTGCCTGGCATTAACACGCTGATCCTGATTTCTAGCAGCTTTGTTATCCACCAAGCGGATACAGCGATTAAACAGAATGATGTCGGCGGTATGCAGAAGTGGTTTGCGATCACAGTGGCCATGGGAGCAACCTTCCTGGCGGGTCAGCTCTATGAGTATCACCATCTGGAGTTTGGCCTAACCACTAACATCTTCTCTAGCGCCTTCTATACGCTGACGGGATTTCACGGCCTACACGTGTTTGTGGGACTGTTACTGATGCTGGCGGTGCTGTGGCGCTCCCGGACACCAGGCCATTATTCTAACGAAAGCCACTTTGGGGTCGAAGCGGTTGAACTTTACTGGCACTTTGTTGATGTAGTCTGGATTGTTCTGTTCTTCCTGCTTTACATCCTGTGATCAATTTGCCTATCTGTTTTAATGCAGGTAAGTTCAAAGGATAAGTAGGTGCGTTGTCAAGGCGCACCTACTTATCTTTTACGGGCAAAAAATAACTGCCGCCGCCAGAACCACGGCGACAGCTAACCCCTGCAGGCGTTCTGAGAGGCGATCTCCCGGCTCAATGATTTGCTCAATCTTAATCCTGCTGGATCTTAATCTTCCTGCGGATTGCGGCATATTAAAATTAGGAAAAAGATAATCAGCGGCAACCCACAACAGAGGTATAGACCTGGCTTGTAAGACCCCATTTGGTCCTTGAAAACAGCTAATAGCGATGGACCTAGGGCGCTGGCGATCACAATACTCATCATTTGCACACCCGAAATCGCCCCCAGATGGGCGCGGCCAAAAAAGCGGGGCAGCGTCACTGTGGATAGCGCGCCAAAACAGCCGCCGCTGACCCCCCACCCCAGCATCGTGATCGCCCGGAATCCCCCCACGCCAATATTCGCCATCCCAGCAAACCCTAGGACTTGAGCTGTCATCATGAGCAGATACAGCAACTTCAGGTCAATCCGATCAGACGCAAAACCCATCAGGTAGCCGACTCCCGTTGAGACCATCGCAATTGGCAGGAACAGACTTAACGATTGAGTTTCAGACAATCCCGCCGCCGCCCCAATATCGACAATATGAAACGTTACCCCGGTAAACACCAATGCTTGAGAAGACAAGGCCAACGTTGTCGCCCAAAAAGCCAACGTCTGCAAAGCCTCTCCCCGCATAAATTCTCGCTGCATTGACCCGCCTGAGGGCGATGCTTTGTGGCGTGAAGTCGTCGTCGTCCCATCCATCTGGAGACCACATTCCTCTGGATTATCCCGAAAGAAGACCCAGCCGATACCCCCCATGCCGATACCGACAACTAACGCTAAGCTAAGCCATGCCCCACGCCAACCCACTGCGCCAATGGCGAGACTGAGCAACAATGGGGCGGCGGCGAACCCAAACGAAACAAACACCCCGGATAAACCAGAAGCCAATCCTCGTCGTCGGTCAAACCATTTGCCCAACGTATTGCGGCTGGTCATCGTCAACATGCCCTGCCCACTAAAACGCAGACTGGTGAATCCCAAGGTGAGCAACACCAGTGTGATCGCGGAGGCAGAGACCAGCCGGAATTGATTAGCGATCAGGACAGCGATGCGATCGCTGACACTTAGATAACACAGGGTCAGGGCCAGCCAGGTAGAAGCGATTAGCACTGTGATGCGAGCGCCAAGGCGGTCTAACAGTAAACCGCCAAAGGGTAGCAACAGGCCGCTGGTTAGCGTGCCTACCAGATAAGCATTGCTCAGGGCTAGGCGGGAAAGCCCCGTTACCGCCAACAAATGGTTGGTGAAGACACTCACCCCGGCGGTCTGGCCAGGAATGCTCATCAGTATCCCCAAAGTCGTAACCCCTAGAATGACCCAGCCATAAAAGAGGGGAAAGCGGCTGGGTTGAAACGGATAGTTGGGATGTAACAAATTCGTTGACTTCAGCTTGGCGGCTAAGGCGGAGGTTAGCTGCTTGGCGGATTGAGGAGTCGATTTCATACGAATAGCTCACGGTTGTGATGCACCCAAAAATATCCAGCTTAGCCGATCTAAAGCCTTCATTTGGAGAATGCTCGGGGATTAGGGGGCGATAATTCCACCGGATGCGCAACCAGGTTCGAAGGGTTCGTGGCTAGACGTCTGTCGGTTTTAGCCGAATATCTGCTACACTATCGAGCAAAATTTGTGGATTAGCCTGTTCGGGGGATACGACATTAATCCGACCGCTCGCTTCAATCATCAAGTCTGGATTGATTAACATATTTCTGCCAGACACAGCCGTTTCCAGGTGGCTATCCCAGAGGCTGGCGAGCTTTTCCTGAATGCGTTGAAATTCATTGAGATCGTCGAAATTGACTAGGGTAAAGGTGCGATTGATCCCTTGGGTTTCTACTTCGATAGCGTAGACATCAAAATTTAGCTGTGGGCTTTGGGGGAATTTAACCAGTTTGCCCGCTAGCGTTTTCCTTTGCTGACTCCAATCAGCGATCGCATCAATCACTTCAATCGGCTGCTCTGCTTCGAGGTTGAGTAGTAAATGGGTGGGTTGTTGCGGTCGTGCTTGAATTTGATAAGTCAGGCGAATGATATCCCCCCGAAATAATCCTTGGGTATATTCGGTGGCTTCGACGAAAATCGGGAACACCCGGTCTTTATATTCGACCACAAGGATCCGACCCGCTTCGCCAATGGCATGGACTTTTCCCACAAACTGGGTTTGATTAACTAACTCAGCAGGCAATTCACTGGCTCTTTCATAAGGCGGAAAATCTTCTAGCCCTGACCACGATTCTAAAACCTCAATTGACTTGACCCAAATATGTTTCTGCGGACTGGGATTGGCAATAAAATTTCCTTGGATACATACGCGATCGTGACGATTGACTTGACTGAGCTTGGTTCGAGTTAGCTGATCACTAGCCAACAAAGAAAATTCACGATGGCTGAAAAAATTTCCGGGTTCGCGGACAGACATCACAAAGAGTTGATCCGGGGAAGCTGCGCCGTGAATTCTGCCAATCAGCCCTGTATGTTCTAATTCTTGGGATAGTTGAGTCAATTCCAGCCCTTCGTAAGCTGCAACATGATAGCGACAGGATTCATCAGCGGAGCTGAAAATACTCAAAGAAGTGACTAGAAATATGCCCAAAAAAATAAACAGAATTTTCAGATGTTTTTTCGCAATCATTCATTTCAGGCAAATTCAACAAATTTTATAGAATGCAGACCTTATCGCCCTGGCGCTGCGGGCTTGGCGAACCGCCGGTAAGGCGGTTAAAGATATTTGCAACCGCTGCCCGGTTTATCGCCAACACCTTGTCAGTAGAGCGCGCCACGGACCTTGCTCCCACAATCGCACCTCAGTCTAACTAACGGCCCTGTTCCCTGACTAACCTAGCTAATTTAGCCTGTATCCAGGAAAAATGTCGCCATCAGATCAAACTGTAT
The DNA here is from genome assembly GCA_022360135.1 of Pseudanabaenales cyanobacterium. Taxonomy (GTDB): domain Bacteria; phylum Cyanobacteriota; class Cyanobacteriia; order Phormidesmidales; family Phormidesmidaceae; genus JAKSDM01. Next base: position 13,804 of record JAKSDM010000904.1, read on the forward strand.
AGATATAGATCACCTATAGATCACACCGCTGCTACATTGATCACGCCGCTGCTACATTACCCGGCTAAAGCCCGATTTAATTCGGTCAGCAGTGTCGGTAAATCTGCCCCAAGGGCTGAACTACCCGCAAAGATCCTCCCTTTTCTCAGTAGACTCATCTTATGAATGTTTACCAAATCTTGAGTCAAACCCAGCGCCAACGGATCAGTAATGGAGAAGTGGCCCCGATCCTGAGCGGCTGTGAGTCAGCTACCCGCCAGTTAGTGCTGGTCTGGTCTCAACTGGGAGATTTCGACAGTCTTGAATACGCCTGGTGGTTGCGACGGGAGGCCAAACAGCTCCAGGCCAAGAACCTGCTAGTGCGCGCCGTTGGCATTGGCGATCGCGCCTCTGGCCAACGCTTCTGCAACTATACAGGATTCCCTGCGGACTGGCTGTTTGTTGACCCCAGGGCGGGACTACATCGTCAACTCGATCTCTATCCAGGTCTTTCGCTTAAGGCGCCAGGGCTCTCGACAACCCAAAACGCCTATCTCAAGCTGCTGCTGATGTGTGCGGGCATCGGCAGTCCTGGAACCCTAGCTGAAGTCTTTCGCGGCTATTGGGGCGATCGCCGCGCCCCCCAGTTGATCGACGATGAGGAAGTTGTGCAGGCTGCCCCCCTGCTCGCTATCAAGGGCTCATTCTTTAAGCTGGCGGGAGGCGGGGGATTTCAGAGACCTTTCGAATTAGCGACCCTGCGGCTGCGGAATATGGCGGAGGTCCTGAGCCACTGGAATATCTATACGCCAGATAAGGCCTATTTAACCCAGCGAGGGGGAACTTTCTTATTTGACGCCCAGAGGAAATTGATCTACGAACATCGCGATCGCGGCATCCTTAGCTTCGCTAAGGATATGAGCTATCCACTATCGTTTCTAGCAGACCACTGAGTGGTCATTCATTGTAAAAAAATTATCTTCTCTGGTTCTACCCGATTGATCCCTAATCTAGCGGTAGGTTCGTCGGAAAGATTGGGAATCTCAACAATGTCTTTGGGAAGTAAGGATGATCTCGCTTGCAAGCAAACTTGATGGGTGAAGCAAGAGTCGGTAAAGCAGGTAACTTTCGTGACATATTCTCCCAAAGACAAACGTATGGATTCTTGAGGACATCAATAGTTGGATTTTCGAGGACCCTACTATGAACCGCAACCTCTCAAGCATTCTATTGATTACTTTGCTGAGTTGGGGATTAATTGCTTCAGCAGCAAAGAGTATGCAGCAATTTTCCATACAAACCTGGCGCTATGGCATCGCCAATCAAGCCCCGTTCACAATGCCCATTGCCTTTGAAGGTTCGTACATCCCCCCCAATTGTGGTCTTCCCATGAGACGAGAAGGGGGGGGCGCTCGTTGGCGTCAGAATCAATTATCTCGACCCAGGTCACTCCACAAAGCAGCCTGATGAGGGATAACAGTCGACTCAGCTAAGATATTTTGGCCTGAAGGTTGATTCAAATAGACGCGAGTGGCCGTATAACCGACGACAAACATGGAGAAGGCGGCCAGAGATGCGGCTAAAACGTGGTCTAAAGTAGAGGTTTGAGTAGAAGCATGAAAGTCCATAGAGCAAAGTCTGAATAATAACTTCACTCTTAATAATCTCAGCTATTTCTGTATATGTAGATACTCTTTATGAAAGTTTAGTGTTGAAATGGCTGACCAACCTGTAGGGGTTGTATAAATTGGTCGGTCAGGGATAAGGGAAACCCTGCATGATGGGAGATAATTCCATGACTAACCCCCGCCATGAGTCCTAAGATGGCGGGAAACATGAGAGAGGTCAAGCTGTTCATGCGGCTGCTAGTTAAATGCTTGATAAAAGTGTCTCAATTCACTTCGGCTCAATTCTGTAGCAGCCCTTACTTTTTACCAACAACACCTTTTTTTAATGCAAAAAACGCATTTATTCTATTCGAGAATTGCAATTGAAGTACTATCATCCGCTAACTGAGCAGCAGCAGGAGAACAACCACCTTATCATGACGACACCACGAACTCGCAACCTGTGTCAAGAAATCAAAGCAATCAGCCAAGCATATACAGGTTGTTCCCACTTGACTGAAGACCCCAGACGCCTATTCTGGTGTCTAAGAATGCATATTCGTCGATATCAAGACAGCGACTGGCCTGAGGTTTGTGAGGTTCATAACACCGCACGCCCGATCGAGGTGGGTTGCTTTATGCCTCGCGCTGATGTTCTTGCTTTAGAAGACGTTGCAGAAGATGATGGCTTCTTTGCAAGCGACTGTTTCGTTGCCTGTATTAATGATAGAGTTATCGGCTTTGTGTGCATCGAACCACCTGAGCTTTCGTGGTTGTACGTATCTCCAGACTATCACAGACGAGGTGTCGGCAAGCATCTCGTAGAGCATGTGCTGCCAAAGCTTGGAAAGGATGCATTTCTGACAACAGCGCTTGAGAATACTGGTGGGGTCAATTTCTATCAACAGATGGGATTCCGGATCTCAGCAACCTTCCCTGGTTCATGTCAAGGTTATCCATGCACTTGTGTGCGGCTAACTATGCCAGGAAGCGCTCGTGAAGATCAACCTCCAGTACCAGTAAAAGAGTCGTTGGTTCTGGCTGGATATTGCGAAACTAACCCAGGCAGGGCTATAAGAGATGATATGGGTATATGGCGATGGGTTTAGCGATTGCTGATCTTGTAGATACTGTATGAAGTCCTAAGAAGCAAGAGCTAATTTGGAGGCTTCATCGTTAGTAGATTGATCCAGAGTTTAAGGAATCAACTTCTCTGGGTCAAACGGCTATCTTGACTTGAGAACGCCATATGATCACTCGAATCAGTGCGATCGCAGCTCTTGTAGGATGGGTTAGGCAGCGCCGTAACGCATCATCTTGAAGTAACGCAGCCAATCAATCTTAGGGCAAGGAAATTTATCCATTACTCAAAAGGATTTATGAATATCTTTTTATTTCTGGATTTTTTCCTTGGTTTGCTTCTGATCAAAATTTTAAGTGGGTTTA
>JAKSDM010000317.1 GCA_022360135.1 Pseudanabaenales cyanobacterium
CGCCATCTCAACAATCCACCCTCAGTCGATGCCTTAGCCCGACAGGTGGGGTTGAATCGACTGAAGCTCAACTGTGGCTTCCATCATGTCTATGGCGTCACCCCCTTCAGGTATTTGCGGGACTGCCGCTTGGAACAGGCATACCAATTATTAATCACCTCAGAATTAGCTGTCGAAGCAGTAGCGCATCAGGTTGGTTACACCAGTCGCAGCAACTTCGCCACCGCCTTTCGCCGCAAGTTTGGGCTGAATCCAAAAGCCTTTCAACTCTACATCCGCAACCCTCCTCAGCAGTGGAGTCGCGCCAGCTAGCCCTGACACAGATTCTAATCAACATGGAGAATTATCCCGCACTACATCCGGGATTTGGCGCCATTCTGGCCTGTTACCAAGGAAATACCCGAAAGAAATGCGTTTCGGGTTCAGAATTCCTGGCGCAGATCTGTACGCTAATGGAGAAGAATTTGCTTCAAGCTCAATTGCTGAGTGATGGCAGTGGCTCCTAGAGTCTCCTGCCTGATTTTCGGTTGGGCTTGAACGGTGGTGCGAGGAATATGGGCGTGAGAAACATGATGGGAAAGTTGTTGCCGGGTTTAAATCTGCTGACCCTATTAACCATAGCGGGGGGACAGATTGCGATCGCAGAAACAGGGTTGGCGCAGGATCAATCTGGTCAGCAGTCATTAGTCATAGATCAGCAGTCATTGATTGTTGGTCAACCGTCATTGGTCATTGGTCATTGGTCATTGGATCAGTTCCAAGCACGAATGACCCATGACCCAGGACAATTGACCCATGACCAACTGCGTCAATTCGACCAGCCTACAGCCACGGTTTCGGAGTGGCTCGCTCAAATCGAAGCCGCGAGTGTACAAATCACAGGCGTGCGACTAGAACAGACCGAGGCAGGCTTACAGGTGGTGTTGGAAACGGCTGAGGGTGAGTTGGCCCCGACGACGCCAACAGTATCGGGTAATGCCCTGATTGCAGAGATTTCTAATGCAGTGCTGGCGTTGCCGGAGAGAGATGAATTTCAGCAGTTTGACCCGGCTGAGGGGATTGCCCTGGTGCAGGTTACAGAACAGCTGGGGGACCGAGTGCAGGTAGTTGTCACTGGGACAGATGCGGCGCCGACGGCAGAAGTGAACACAACATCGACTGGATTGATGCTAAGCATCGTGCCAGGAATTGCCCAGGTGGGTGAGTCGGATGAGCCGTTGAGAATTGTGGTGACCGGAGAGGAGGGAAGTCTCTACGTTGAACCAACGGCCGCTACTGGAGCCCGAACGGATACCCCGCTGCGGGATATTCCTCAGTCAATTCAGGTGATTCCCCAAGAGGTGCTTGAGGATCAGCAAGTGTTTGATTTAGCTGACGCCCTGCGAAATGTCAGCGGCGTGACGCCTAATAGAAGTAATGATTCGACAGGGCAACGGTTTATTGTCCGGGGCTTTGAGAATACTTCTGTGTTACGGGATGGATTTCGACTCAGCTTTGGCGCCACTGGCGCTATTGGTGATCAAGAGCTATCCAATATTGAACAGATCGAAGTCCTGAAAGGGCCAGCCGCCATCTTGTTTGGGGTTGTGGAGCCGGGAGGGGTGATTAACCTGGTTACCGAAAAACCCTTGAGTGAACCGTTTTATAATTATGGTCTTCGGGTTGGCAATCGAGAATTGGTTGAACCGAGTCTGGATATCTCAGGGCCGCTCTCGGAAGACGGTCGCTGGCTCTATCGGTTGAACGCGCTGTATCGTAATGAAGACTACTTCCGAGACTTTGACACCGATGATGAGCGCTACTTCATTGCGCCGGTTGTGAGCTGGCAGGTTAGCGATCGCACCGATCTAACCCTCAACTTAGAGTATGTTGATGAGGAGCGACCCGCAGATTTCGGTCTCGTTGCGGTTGGAGATGAAGTGGCTGATATTCCTCTTGATCGGAACTTAGGGGAACCAGACGATTTTGTCAAACGTGAAACACTGCGAACGGGATACGCCTTCGAGCATCGCTTTAACGATAGCTTGACGTTACGGAACGCTTTCAGCTTCTATAGGCTCGAACAAGAATCTTTGTTCACTTCCCCCCTGATCACTTTTTCCCCATTCGACGAATCTACAGGGGAATTACCTCGAACCTTCTCCTTTTCAGAAGGAGTGCCTCAGGAAACGTTTGATTTACAGACCAATCTTATTGGCGAATTCAACACGGGAGATATTGAACACACAGTATTAGCAGGGGTTGATTTATTCCGAAGGAACGGCGGCACTTTCTTGAGAGGGGATCTCTTATCACCGGATTTTATCAATATTTTTGACCCTGTCTATGGCGATGTTCCAGATCAAGATCCAGAGGATCTTCCCATCATTTTCGATAGTGAAACCCAAACAGATGCGCTTGGCGTCTATATCCAAGACCAGGTGACTCTGTTAAATAATCTAAAACTACTGGCTGGTGTCCGTTATGATACCGCTGAGCAAGAAACCATTAACAATCCATCACTCTTTATTCCAACGGCGTCCGAATCAACCCAAAATGATGACGCCTTCAGCCCCCGATTTGGAGTGGTGTATCAACCCATCGAAGCAGTTTCCCTGTTTACCAGCTACAGCCGCTCCTTTTCTCCAAATACCGGAACGACGGTCACAGGGGATATTCTTGAACCGGAGGAAGGCGAGCAGTTTGAAGTCGGGGCTAAAGCGGAACTTCTTGATGGTCGATTTTCAGTGAGTTTAGCCTATTTCGACATTACCCTGCAGAATGTCGCAACAACTGATCCAGATGCCCCCAACTTTTCTGTGGCCACGGGTAAGCAACGCAGCCAGGGGGTTGAACTTGATTTGGTTGGCCAGATTCTACCGGGGTGGAATCTGATCGCTAATTACGCCTATACCGACGCCAGAATTACAGAGGACAACACGGGTTTAGAAGGCAATCGCCTGTTCAATGTGCCTGAACACAACTTTAATCTGTGGGCGACCTACGACATCCAAAATGGTCCATTGGAAGGGGTGGGTTTTGGTCTAGGGTTTAACTATGTGAGCGATCGCTATGGCGACAACGCCAACAGCTTTAAGCTCGGCGATTATTTCCTCACCAATGCGGCCCTTTCCTATGGTCGCGACAATTGGCGAGCCGGTCTAAATATTCGC
>JAKSDM010001257.1 GCA_022360135.1 Pseudanabaenales cyanobacterium
AAATCTATCCGAAGTAGCCTAAAACTGTGCGGACTACATGAATTTACTATGTAAAATAGAGTAGCTCTCAGTTCTAAATCCGGCTATTCAGTTTCACTAATTCAAATTGGCCTTGCGCCTGAGGCGACCTGATTGACTGACAGAACTCCTGAAACCCCTGAAAATTTGTAGGATGAGTTAGCGAAGCGTAACCCATACGGGCGTTGGGTTTCGCACGCTCAACCCAACCTACACAGGGAAGATTTGTCAGTCAACCAGGAGGCGACATATAGCTACAGCAGCGGGTTGGCAGGTTATATGCTGGCTAGATTACATTTGGCTAGACTTTCAGTCCTACTGAACCATATGACAAAAAGTTCTCGGATGCAGACCTGGCAAATGATTGAGGTTCTCAAAAAACGTCTGCCTGAGCTGGCTAAGGAGCTACCTGGAATCGAGTTCGATTATCACGTGAATGCTGACGCCTTCCACATTCTTTGGCGAGGGCAGGTAGTGGGTCGTGTGTTTACAGACGGCATGCTCAACTTAGATTTGATGCACACCAAGTCCTGGGGGACTTTTCAGCATTCCAGACCGCAACGGGTGAAAGCGCTTTATGCAAGTTTTGAAGCGTTTCTCAAAGATATCAAGAAATACTATAACTCCGCTCTCCTTGACCAACTCCAATCCAACGATGACTGATTCCAGAGGCGAAACCCAGTGGTCATCTGTGTCAAGTTGACGTTAGTTTTTCAAGCCGCCTAGTATTCTATGTAACTTCAACCGGAATTGGTGTCAATCATAAAGAGCAACATTCCAGGAGTTAGATTGGTAAGAGGAGATGAATATGAAGGCTTTTGTCTATGAAGAAAAAGCCTAAATTTTTTCTGTTTTTCTGATTCTGCGCTTTTGCTGGCACTGCGTAACTTATTCGATGAATCCAGTCTATCTGCAAGGATAGAACCCAAAAATTTATAGAAGCGAGTCCCAAAATCTGATTCAACAGCTATTTTATCCCTAAGTACAGAACTAGGAATTGACCAAACCCATGATTCTTTAATAGCTTTGACATTCGCTGATGGCAGATAGCTATCTTCTCGTATAAATGACATTTCTCCGATTATGTGACTGTCAACTATCGATAATTGAACCTTTCCAGAAGAAAGCTTAGGGGGTGAAAACTTACTTCTGCTCGTAGTTGAAACCTCAAATGTTCCGCTCAAGATAATGTATAGTGCATCGATAGGTTGCTGCTCATGAATAAGAATTTCATTAGGAAGAATCTTCTTCTTGGAGCCAACTTCACTCATCCAGATAATGTCTTCTCTTGTCAATCCTTTCAGTTGACGCAGCATTTCCGGAACATCTTTTATCATATCCATTTCTACCTCTACAAGTAGAGCTTCTGTATTTTCTCTGACCTTCAAACTAGTGGTAGATGCTAACCGATTTGCTGCAAACCAAGAAACCAATATTAAGCCCAAAAACACCCCTAACATTAAGAATGGTTTTAGAAAATCTACTACGCTTAATATAAGAGTCAAGATAAAATAATAGAGATAGGCAAAAAATGCTTGTATTGGTAGAGAAACCAGAGAACTTAAGAGATCTCGGTACAGGCTATTACGAGCAGACAAACGATTATTAGACTTCATATACAAAGGCGTCGCTTTAGGTGACTTTGAATGATACGGAGTCGATTCCAGTCTATCTCTATCGAAATTCTTCATGGTGTTATATGTAGCTCACTTTAAGAAAAGCTCTTTCTAACACATTCACTACTTATGTCTAACTTGATTGATGAAGCGAGCAATTGTCCTACCGGCGAAAAGCATCCAGAAGCAATATTCACCTGAAACAACACCAATACAAGCCACAAAGCTCGGATCAGACACACTTATTTGCCAACAGGACTGTAACTCTGAAAAATCTTTGCCTAGAGAAGCAAGTTTGAATAGTGTATTCGGAATCCAAAGAAGGCAGCCGATTGCGATCGCATCTTGAATTGCTAATATGATTGGTCTCCACCAATCTCCAAGCAAATAACTCCCCACAACATCAATGGGTTCTGTAATTCGCAACAAGAATCTGTCAATTCTCCTGGCCAACCTTGTCCTACCTTTAGCCTTCAATCGCACAGAGGGTTGAGAAGAAGATGGAGCTGGAGAGGACAGTCGATTCGTCCGAGTCATCTAAGTTCCTCTGAAGACAATAATGCAGCTTGGCGGAAATACAATAGCCGTTAAAGGAGGGAGGATATAAGGAAGATCAACCAGTAGATCAGAGAAAAGTACGACCTGCGCAATTTAAATTTAAGGTTTGGCGAAAAGAAGATGCCTTGCCTATCTGTAAGATGCCTTGTCTGTCTATTTAAAAGCTACACCAAGGGCACCTCGATTAATTCAAATTTATTGAGAATATACTGTCACTATTGAGAATTGCCAGCGAGACTTAACGGTTTCAGCCATCGGTTTTGAGGGCCAAATCTATTTTTCGAGGCGCCCACCAGTCAATATGCGTGCAATCAGAACAATAGGAAGTGACTTGAATCACTTTTGAGTCAGTTTTGAATCACTTTTATGGGGGCGAATCAGAAGTTGTGAGGGGGAAAAGGGGGTTAAATAAAGAAGAGGGATATCTGCAATTAGACATCTCCCAAATTGCATTACATAAGAGATATCTTGTAATACCTTCAGACGAGAATATTGAATTGCGATCGCACCAATTGAAGAGGTTAGGTTTGGACAGATAAATGCGATTCACTTTCTGCAACAGATGGGATGGAGACAGGATGGCTATATGCAATAAAGAAGAGAAATTTTAGAGTTTGTAATGCGGGATAAGTTTTGACAAGATTTGCGGAAGATAAAAGAGAAGAAATAAGTAATTTTCAATTAAAGAAAAATGATTGATCCAAAAATACTCAAAAAAATACAAAACTCATCCATAGAGGAGCGGATTCGCATTACTAAGGTAATCCTGTGATTAGACTGTCTCCCCTGCTTTATTGGGCAATATAGTTTGCAAAAGAGGGGATAGTTGGTCTTTGAGTTGTCCGGCGCGAATGAATTCGGCATAGGTGTCGGATTCGATCGCTAATAACTCATCGCGCAGTTGGTCAGCCGCAAATTCTTGAATTTCTGGGTGACTTCCTCGGAGCTGGTTGATTTCCGCCTGGACCTTTTCCAATTGCCCTTCCACCAGAGCAATCTGGTAGTTGCAAAATTCAAGATCAATCTCCTGGCGCCGTTTCAGCTCGGATAGGCGCTCGATCACGCGATTGAGCGCAACCCGTCGAGCGACTGCCTGAGTATAGGCTTGACGCAGGGGTTGGTCGCCCAGCAGCCCTAACCGCTCCAGCAGCGATTTGGTGGTTAAGCCCTGCACCAGTAGGGTAAACAACATGACACCGAATACAATGGCAATGATTTCTTCCCGCTCAGGCAGGATGATCGGCACACTCAAGGCCAGTGCGACTGAGACCGATCCCCGCAGCCCGCCCCACCAGAGAACCGTTTGTTCTGACCAGGATATGCTGGATTGGGCCAATTGATTACTGAGAAAACCCAGGGCAAAAATGCTAACAGCCCGAGACAAAATAATGATGGCGATCGCCACCAAAATCGAATCCAAATTGCTGATTAACCCATCAAAGTAAACTTGGTCTCCAATCAGCAAGAACACAACCGAGTTGACAAAGAAGGCCACAAATTCCCAAAATTCTGACACCACTAGCCGGGTGCGAGGATTCATGCCGATACGAGAGCCGAAATTCCCCAGGATTAAGCCAGTGGTAACCACAGCAATGACCCCAGAGCCGCCCAGTTCTTCAGCAATTAAATAGGCGCCGTAGGCGGACACCAGCGTCAAAGACTGCTCCACCAATGGCAAATCAAACCGCTGGGTCAGAAAAGAGACGCCAAATCCAATCAAGCCGCCAATACTAACACCAACGCCCACAAACACTAGAAATCGGGCAATCGTGACCGAGGCGCTAAACTGCTCTACCCCCAGGGCTAATCCCAATAGGAGATTGAAAGCAACCACTGCAACCCCATCATTAAATAGGCTTTCTCCCTCCATCAGAGTCGTCAGGCGTTTGTCTACGCCCAATTCGCGGAACAAGGCCACCACCGAGACCGGATCGGTGGCGGACAAACTTGCGCCCACTAGCAGGGCTGTCGCCAGGGAGGTTGCCCCAAAGTTCAATAGCCCTATCACTAAGCCGCCCACACAGATGACGACGCCCAACACGGCGTAGAGGCAAATCGGCGCTAAATCCCGCTTCAAGTTGGCCCATTTTAGGTTCCACGCCGCCTCGAACAGCAATGGCGGCAAAAATATAAACAGAATCAAAGCGGGTGAAAGATTGACCAACCGCACATCTAAAATGGCCAATCCCAACCCGACTAACAGCAAAAGCAGAGTGTAGGGAATATTGCGAAACCAGCTAAATACCCGAGATAGAGTAGCGACGCCCAGGGAAACCGAGAGGACTAGCAGAAACTGGCGGAGGTTCGCCTCAATCGCTGGATTTTCCAGGGCGGATTCTACCGCAACGGTCAGGATAGGCATAAGTAATCACCTAAACACTTTACCCAGTTTGGCGAATGGTGTCCGCTTGCGCTAGGAGAGATTCAGCAAAGGCGATCGCCTCCTGATCAGATTGGCCGCCTGCCAGTTGCGCCAGTTCTTCTCGGCGTTGCTCGGAATCGAGCGGTGTGACCCGCACCACGGTCCTCACCTCTTCTGTAGCGGTAGAACTCTTTTCAGCTGCCGCCGCTGTTCGAGATTTTTTCCCCTTCCGTTTAGACCCATCCGGTTGGTCGATTACCTGCTTGCCGACCTGGAAGTGGGCGTCGGCCATGGCCGCCACGATGGGTTGATGGGTGACACAGAGAACCTGATGTTGGCGGCTAAGATGGTGGAGTTTTTCTGCGATCGCCTGAGCCACCCGTCCAGAGACCCCGACATCAATTTCATCAAATACCATAGTACCGACCCGATCAATTTGCGAGAAGCAGGCCTTAAGCGCTAAGAGAAAGCGGCTCATTTCCCCCCCAGATGCAATTTCCGCCAGCGGTTGCAGGGGTTCGCCCGGATTGGGGCTAAACAGAAATTGAATCTGATCAGCGCCTGTCGCCGTGGGTGCGCAGGGTCTAATTTCCACCTTGAACTGCACCCGTTCCATCGCCAGCGGCTTGAGTTCCTCAATCAATTTTGTTTCCAGCATTTTGGCCGCCTTTTTCCTCAATTTGGTGAGCTGAAGGCAGGCTGCCTCCAACGCTTTTTGGCAAGCCTGAGACGTTTCTTCTAGGACCTCAATAGACTGCCCATCTCCATCCAGAACTGCCAAGGCCGCTTGAATTTCCTGGCTGTACTCCAGCAGTTCCGCCAAGTTACGGCCATACTTGCGACAAAGTTGTTTCAGCTGACTGATGCGCTGCTCCACTTCTTGCAGTCGCTCGGGATCGGTCTCGATATTCTCTCCATAGGTATTGACCCGCCGTCCTGCCTCTTCAACTTGAGCCAGGGCTTCATTGACTAAATCGAGGATCGGTTCGATTTCCGGGTCGTAGCGGAGCATATCACTCAAAACCGTCTCTGCTTTGCCTAACAAATCAGCGCAAGCTTCACCACCGCCATCATTCTCATAGAGAATTTGGTAAGTCTGATAACTCTGCTGCTGTAGCTCTACACTGTGGCTCAAGCGCTGGCGTTCTTGCTCAAGCCGCTCCAATTCCTCCGGGCTAGTCAAATTGGCCGCATTCAGTTCCCGACACTGATATTCAAACAAATCGAGCTGCTGCAGCCGCTGCTGCTCAGCTTTACGGCGTCGTTCCAGGGCTTGTAACGCTTGCGTAGCCGCCTCATAGGCGCTGGCGACAATTTGTCTCTGCGGCGCCAGTGCTTGATCGCCAAACCCATCTAACCAGGCTCGTTGCCGCTCAGGCAGACCCAACTGCAGGGTTTGTCCCTGGGCTGTAATCTCCACCAGTAACTGTCGCAGCGCCTCTATTTGGGGTTTATTAACCACCATTCCGTTCAGGCGTGAACGGCTGCGAACAGCCCCTTTGCCCATTGTCAACTCCCGACTGCAGACAATATAATCCGGCTCAGCAGATGGAATCTTCTGCTCAGTCAACCAATTTTGCAGCATTGGCGTGGATGCAAACCTGGCCTCTACCAGGGCCTTGCGAGCGCCAGATCGAATCAAGCGATTGGTTGCTCTGCCGCCTAAAACAGCATCAATCGCGTCAAGGATAATAGACTTCCCCGCCCCGGTCTCCCCGGTCAACACATTGAGGCCTGATTTTAATTGCAGGTCTAGCTGGTCGATGAGGGCAAAGTTTTCAATATGCAAAGAGACTAACATGCAACTTAACCCGCCTCATCAAAAGAGGTAAAGAGTATAGATCGATCCCTATCTTAAGGCTGGCGGTAAATGGTGATTTGGGATAGAGATATAGCAGATTCTGAAACCAGAGGTAGGGTTACACCTTAAAGCATACCCATGTACTACTTTCGATAGTTCAACCTAATCATTACGAGAGAACAGCCCAAACCTCTGAGTTGTTACAATAGTTTACATGACATTATTTTGATTTAATTTTAATTAATTGTGACTGCTAAGCTTAAAGGCGCTCCATACTCCGAGGCTATGAGATCCGCCCCTACTCCCAAGCCGAATAATTTTTCAGATGCTTCAACTATGACAGTTTACAGCGAGGTGGTTACTGATGAGCCGCCTACCGACTCATCAGCGTCTGCGGGGGTGAATTCGGGACAGCGGCAGAAACCCATATCGCAGCCCATGGAGCTAACTTACGATCCGGAAGCGATTGAAGCCAACTATCACCGCAAGCCTTTGAAGGTTCTGTGGCGATTGATTAGAATTATCTTCCCGTTTGCCGCTTTCTATTTCAGTCTTTGGCTGGATCGACAGACCGGAAACTTGGAGTATCACGAAAAGAAACGAGCCATTAAGTTAAAGCAGATCTTGACCCAGTTAGGGCCTGCCTATATCAAGGTGGGGCAAGCCCTCTCAACTCGTCCAGATTTGGTCCCTCAGGCCTATCTGGAAGAATTGGCTCACCTCCAGGACCAACTCCCCCCCTTCTCTAATGAAATTGCTTTTCGCTTTATTCAGGAAGAGTTAGGGGCGCCGCCAGACGATCTGTTTGCAGAACTGAGTTCGCAGCCTGTGGCGGCGGCGTCTCTGGGACAGGTTTATAAGGGGCGACTTAAGACCGGAGAAGCGGTTGCAGTAAAAGTGCAGCGTCCTGACTTGGCCCAGGGAATCGCTATTGACATTTATATTCTGCGGCAATTAGCAAAGTTGGCGACCCATAGCATTAAACGAATCCGCAGTGATTTAGTGGGCATTATGGATGAATTTGGGGCTCGTATCTTTGATGAGATGGACTACACCCAAGAAGGGAAAAATGCAGAGCGGTTCGCCCAACTCTATGGCCACTTAAAAGATATCTATGTGCCGAAAATCTACGAAGAGTACACGGCCAGACGAGTACTCACCATGGAATGGATCGAAGGCATCAAGTTAACTAAGCCCGAAAAAATTCAAGCCAGAGGCATTGACCCCAGTTACCTGATCGAAATCGGGGTTCAGTGCTCCCTACGGCAGCTGCTGGAGCATGGATTTTTTCATGCCGATCCTCACCCGGGCAATTTGCTGGCGACGCTGGACGGCAAACTCGCCTATCTGGATTTTGGCATGATGAGTGAAGTCAAGCCTTATCAGCGCTACGGCCTGATTGAGGCGGTCGTGCATATGGTTAATCGAGACTTTGAAGGATTGGCTCACGACTATGTTCAACTCGAGTTTCTGACCTCGGATACGGATCTAACCCCGATTATTCCAGCTCTGGCGGAAGTATTTAATAACGCTTTAGGGGCCAGTGTGGCTGAGCTTAACTTTAAGAGTATTACCGACGAATTCTCGGCCTTGATGTATGAATACCCGTTCCGGGTGCCAGCTTACTATGCGCTGATTATTCGCTCCTTGGTGACCCTGGAAGGAATTGCTATCAATGTCGATCCAAACTTTAAGGTATTAAGCAAAGCTTATCCCTATGTCTCGAAACGACTCCTGACTGACCCGGCGCCAGAACTGCGGTCTTCACTCCAGGATTTGCTATTCAAAGAGGGTCGTTTCCGCTGGAATCGGCTAGAGAATCTGCTACGTAACGCCCGCAATAGCGATGACTACGACCTCAATAAGGTGCTCAACCAAACGCTCGATTTTCTGTTTTCAGAGCGGGGCGAGTTCATTCGCGATCGGCTCGCGGATGAAGCAATTAGAGAACTGGATAACCTGGGGCAAACTTTTTTGCAGACTATGAACCATATTCTGCAAGCAGGATTCAATTCCTGGGAGAATGGCTCCGTTTCTGCTTCAGCCGCTAAAGGAAACTCTCAGGAGAATCTGGAACAGCTGGGGCGCATTTTAGAGATTTTACGCAATACACGTGGATTTAATCCCGCTACCGTCGTTTCTCTTCTACCCCAGATACTATTCAAGCCCGAAACCCGTCAAATGGGACAACGGATTGTCGGTGGGCTGGCTCAGCGAGCAGTAGCGCGTTTGATTCGTGAAATGCTTCTCTCAGAAGACATCCCGCCCGAGCAAACCAATGGAGCTAAGCCTCAAGATCGACTATCTTTGCCGGCCTCTGTGGAGAGTTAGGGTGGGGGGATTTTAGATTTTGGATTTTGGAGTTTAGCTTGAGCCTTATCCCGGGTTTTCTTCCCCTGCCTCCCCTGCTTCCCTATCCCCTGTTTCCCTATCCCCTAACCACCCCAATTAGTCTTCCAACATTTCCTCTTTTTGCTTGAGCAGCGCTGCTTGCTGTTCAAGCGCTTGCTGTTCAAGTTTAAGTTTTTTCTCAAGTTCTTGAATCTCATCCCGCCGCGCTGCAATCTCTAAATCACGGCGTTCAAGTTCTTCGCGCTCAAGTTTAAGTTTTTTCTCAAGTTCTTGAATCTCATCCCGCCGCGCTGCGGTCTCTAGGACACGGCGCGCGACTTCCTGGCTTTGGAGGGTGAGGGACTGCCGCCATTGTTCTGCTCGTTCAATTTCCTGCTCTAGGAATTCAGGGGTAATGCCACGGGTTAAATACTGAGCAACCAATTCCAGCACCCAGTCGCTGGCGTCCTGAACCGCTTCGAGCTGATTTGTACTGGAAAACTTAACTAACACTAGGGCGCCCTCGTTAAAGGCCACTATCCCTGAGGTCTTGATCACTTGCTCTTGGGAGAGAAGTTCCCAGATATACTGCGAGGTTTGACAAGCCAGTAATTGCAGTTCGGCCCCACCCAAGTAAGCTTTTTTCTGAACTTTGGCCAGATAGTGCATCAGTGCATCAGAACAGTAGGCGACATCAAGCTTAAAGCTAGAGTATACCGCTAGCCCTAGGAAGGGCTTAAGGGGCTAGTTCAAGTATTCCCAATCGATCACGGCATACTTGTATCCACTCCTTACCATGTCTTTATCTCTAGGGATTTACCCTGAATCCTCCAAACTCAGTTATGACAAGACATTGAGCTATTGACAAAAAACTTGCGAGTCAATTTTTCGGCATTTTTACATAGGAGTGTGCCACTAATTGGATAGGCACACCGTAAGATCTCTGACCCTGCCAAGAGCTGTAAAAATCATGTAGGGATTTACCAGGCAAGGCTTTTTGAGTCTTACCTATTCGGATCATGGGAACGATGCTGGATTTATCGTCTCATGCGCGAAAGGATGTAAAGGACAGCTTGATTAAAGTATGAACCACTCTCTTTCTGCAGAAAGGTCAGACGGTATTGGCCTTAGATGTCAAGAGGAAATTGTTCAACCCGAACAGCTATCAAATCTCGACTTGGTTCTACGGTGTCAGCTTGATTTTCGACCTGAAAAGGCCGCATTTGCTGAGTTGCTTCGCCGTTACCATTCCCATGTGGAGAAGCTGTTGTATCACTTAGCTCCAGATTGGTCTGATAGGGCGGACCTCGCTCAGGAGGTTTGGATTCGTGTCTACCGCAACATTCGCAGATTGAAAGAGCCAGCTAAGTTCAAAGGCTGGTTAGGCCGTATTACGACCAATTTATTTTACGACGAGCTTCGTAAGCGTAAACGGACTCAAACAATGCTTTCCCTGGATGCTCCCCGCAGTCTAGATGATGGCGAGGTGGATTGGGAGATTGCAACCGATACCCCTAGTCCCGTTGACGATATGATGACTCGAGAGTTTTACGACCAATTGAAGTTGGCGATCGAACAGCTCCCCGAAGCATTCCGTACAACGATTGTGCTACGGGAAATTCAGGGTCTACCCTATGAAGAAATCGCAGAGATTACCAGTGTCTCTCTGGGCACTGTAAAGTCCAGGATTGCTCGGGCTCGTCAACGTCTTCAGGGTGACTTGAAGCAGTATTTAGATGCTTCACCTTAGGTCATCGACTGGGAAAAACTGAATCCGGTAAGAAATTCTTATCAGTCAGGTGGGTGCTCTTACGTTCGAGTTCCCGTTATCATCTAAGTTATCAGAGTCTAATCTGGAATCGCTAGAATCTAGATTGGCTCCCACTGTAGTTACTCAGAATATATCTTTTGCTGATCAACTGCGTCCAAGCTACCTGACTGAGAGAAGTTTTGAGATGACCGCTGACAATCGCAAGCGTTTCTCTTCTGATCAACCGCCATCGGCTCAACATTCCGATGTTCAGATCAGAGAGTATCAACCATTCGGGGGTTTAGATGTGACGAAGCGATCTCGCTTTGAATTGTTGAGCGCTTATCTGGATGGTGAGGTGACTCCAGATGAGCACCGCATGGTAAAAAGTTGGTTGACGGATGATCCAGGGGTTCAGTGTCTTTATCAGCGCCTGCTTTCATTGCGGCGGGGGCTGCAAACACTGCCAACTCCTCATGCCGCTGTATCCGTTGAACAAACGGTAGAGTCTGTCATGATTCGCTTAAGTCAGCGATTCAGGCTGACGTTGTTAGCAGGAGCAGGAACTGCGGCCGCTCTATTATTGGCCGGTTTATCGGGTCTGCTTGAAGGGCAACCTGGTTTTTGGGAGTTTGCCGGGAATAAGCAATTAAGCCCTGACAGCAGCGATGTTTTGGAGATTGCCCTAGATCAGCCAGCAATTGAAATTCCTCAAGCGCCAATGGCGCTTGACACCTTCTCAGATATGACTCAGGATGGGGAAAACTAATCCATCCTCAGCTAACAGTGGGCTGTGTATGAGGAGTAATTAGCCCCACGTTAGACAATTAGCATAATTCACCCAGAGGGCAAAATGTTCTCTGGGAAAGTTTTTTGTGGCTATAGCAATTCTCGCTTGGGTTGAATACATCTCAGTGAGGGCAGGGTATAGGGTGCAGGGTGTAGTCAATGCAAATGAAAACCGCTATATTCATCAAACTTTACACCCACCAATACGGTTTACCTGCTGAGCTCAATTCATATGCTCGGGGCTGAGAATTATCCCCTGGCGCAGGCAATTCAATCCTCTTTTCAAGATGCTGAAAAGGTTGTATTCGAGGTTGACTTATGGATGTAATTCCCGCCATTGATCTGCTAGAGGGGCGCTGTGTGCGTCTGTATCAGGGAGAATATGACCAATCCCAAGTGTTTAGCGAAAATCCTGTAGCGGTAGCGCGACAGTGGGTGGCTCAGGGAGCCGCCCGATTGCATCTGGTGGACCTTGATGGGGCTAAGGCCGGGAAGCCCAAAAACTGGCAGGCGATTGAAGCGATTGTCCGAGCCGTCGATATCCCTGTGCAGGTAGGCGGCGGCTTGCGCGATCGCCAGCGCGTTGCGGATCTACTGAGCCTGGGTGTGAAGCGCGCCATCCTAGGCACTGTAGCGGTTGAGCAACCTGACTTAGTGGCAGAATTGAGTCAGGTGTTTCCAGAGCAAATTGTGGTTGGGATCGACGCCCGTGACGGCAGAGTCGCCACCCGAGGATGGCTGGAGACATCGGCAATGTTAGCGATTGACCTCGCGCAGCGGGTGGCGGACTTGGGCGCCGCCGCCATTATATACACCGATATCAAGCGGGACGGCACCCTAAAAGGCCCCAATCTCCCAGCTTTACGAGAACTTACAGAAGCCGTTTCAATTCCCGTCATCGCCTCTGGCGGCGTCAGTTCTCTAACGGATGTATTGAGCTTACTAGCCTTAGCGCCCCAAGGCGTCACCGGCATAATCATCGGTCGCGCCCTCTATACAGGTGATATTTCCTTGAAAGAAGCCGTTAAAGCAGTTGGACCTGGACGGTTGCAGGATATTCCACCAGATTTGGGTCGTTCGACTTGGGCGTAGCGGGGTTGGCAAAGTTAGGCAATAAGCGCGGTAGACGAGGTATGGAGGACTTCCCAGGACAGAGTGGGTGCTGATTCCCTTGCCAACTGCCTACCGTCTACCATGTTTTATCAATTACCTAACTCCGCAATCAGCCCCCCCCTAAGATTACGAATCTTGATTACGGAGGTCCTCAAGTTCCTGACGAATGCTGGCCAATTGTTCAGTCAGTGCTTGTAGGTCAGCTTGCACGCCAGAATCCGCCACGGGGGTGGCAACCGTATTGACAGTGGTTGTCTGAGATGAAGATGAGCTGCTTGGGCCGAAGGGATTTGGCATCTGAGCCACCATCGTGTCAACCAGCTTGCGGGCTTCCTGTTCGGTCGTCTCCCCTTTGGTTTCTAGTTCTTCGGTTAGCCGACCAAAATCAGTCCCAATTTCAGAAAATTTTTCGGTTTGTCCTTTTGGGTCTTGGAGGGTCTCAATCAATGAAGTTGCGGCCCCAAGGGTAACCCGAAAGCCTTTTTGAAAGAATTGAGTAACGGTATCGGGATTCATAAGGATTGAGCTAAGTAAATCAACTGTCTAATGTTGAATGTTCTGATTCTAGCTTGCCTGATGGGTAAGGCGAACAGGATGGAGATAACCTACTAAATCTACAGCAATTTTCAATTGCATTGACTACATCCCTACCCCACCTTGCCGAGAGGTATTCAATCCAAGTGAGGATGGCGATAACTAAGCCGATTGTTCAAGGTACTGACTGACATCTTCGATAATTCGAGTGAGTTCTGCTTCTGTGGTCAAACCCATGCGATCATCCCGGACCGTAATCAGCACCTTTGCGGCAAAGGGACTGGGCCAGATATTAGGATTACAGAACACTTCCAGAAAAATTTCTCCGGTGTGTTGATATTCCATCGATTTTTCTGGCGTTCTGACCCCACCTGCACCGGCCTTAGTTGCGCTCGCCTTCAAGCTTTTGATCAACTCCGAAAGCGCCGACTTTAGCCCCCGAGCCGATTCCGGAGAAAAATTGAATCTAACTGAGCCCTGAAGCAGGTTCAATGTAATCTGCGAAGACATTTATCGAAATCAATGCAACATCTTTAGTTATTGTCTCATTGAGCAGACAAACGGCTAAACGCTTACTCCCACTCAATCGTCCCCGGCGGCTTGGAGGTAATGTCATAGACGACGCGATTAACCCCATCGACTTCGTTAACAATTCGATTGGAGATGATTTCTAGTAGGTCGTAGGGCACTCTCGCCCAATCTGCAGTCATACCATCTTCGCTGGTAATTAGCCGCAGTACGATGGGGTGGGCGTAGGTGCGTTGGTCTCCCATGACACCGACGCTACGGACAGGCAGGAGCACCGCGAAAGCTTGCCAGAAGTCGTCGTACATACCTCGATCATTAATTTCTTTGCGCACAATGTAGTCGGCGTCCCGCAAGATATTCAGCCGTTCGGCAGTAACTTCGCCGATAATGCGGATGGCTAAACCAGGACCGGGGAAGGGATGTCGCCGCACAATTTCTTTGGGTAACCCAATGGCAAGTCCCAATTTTCGCACTTCGTCTTTAAACAGCTTGCGCAGGGGTTCGACTAGCTTGAATTGCAGGTCTTTGGGCAAACCGCCGACGTTGTGATGGCTCTTGATTTTGACCGCCACTCGCTCGCCGGTTTGCGGATCGACATTGGTGTCAGCGGACTCAATCACATCCGGGTAGAGGGTGCCTTGGGCTAGGTAGTCGAAGGGACCAAGACGTTTAGATTCTTCTTCAAAAACGCGAATGAATTCATGGCCGATGCGCTTACGCTTTTCTTCAGGATCGCTCACACCCGCGATCCGATTCAGGAAGCGATCGCGGGCATTCACATACTGCACCGAAATGTGGAAACGCCGTTCAAACATTTCCACCAGTCGCTCGGGTTCGTACTTTCGCATGAAGCCC
>JAKSDM010001098.1 GCA_022360135.1 Pseudanabaenales cyanobacterium
AATGAAAATTTCAAAGTATATTGGATTAATTTGCTTGGTCGTTGGTAGTTTGGTTGCGTTTGGCTTATTTAACCCTGCCTACAGTCTGAATGAGTCAGCGCCCAATGGAGACAAATTGGCGACAGCAACCTTTGCAGGTGGGTGTTTTTGGTGTATGGAATATCCTTTTGATCAGTTGGATGGGGTTATTTCGACCACCGCTGGCTATACGGGAGGATACAAGGCCGCCCCAACCTATCAAGAAGTTTCATTCGGCGCAACAGGCCATGCGGAATCCGTTCAGGTTATCTACGAGCCGTCGCAAATCAGCTATGGGGAATTACTAGCAGTATTCTGGCGCAATATCGACCCAGTGGATCCAACCGGACAATTTTGCGATAAAGGGAGCCAATATCGTTCAGCCATTTTCTATCACGATGAAGTCCAACGGCGACTGGCTGAGCAGTCAAAAATGGCGTTGGCAACCTCACAACGATTCTCAAACTCCATCGTGACTGAGATTGCGCCCGCCTCAGAATTCTATGCGGCTGAAGACTATCATCAAAACTATTACCAGAAGCATCCAGTTCGCTATCAGGTGTATCGCTTTGGCTGCGGTCGCGACCAGCGTCTCGCCAAACTTTGGCAAGATGCAGATGAGGATTAACCCAGATGTTTTATGCTGGTGCTAAGTCCACTGCTCTGAGAGATACTTATGACTTTGCAGAAGGGGATTTAGGAATTTATCTCGATTCTCACTGGTATGGAGCACATCTCAGTGAAGTCAGAGTATGGGGTGTAGGGTGTAATCAATGCAAATGAAACCGCTATATGGATCGGGGCCCTCAACAACCACTGATATTGGAGCCAGAGTCCCCTAAAAGCATTCCGGAAGTGCTGCCGGGTCTATGCTTGAGTCAGGAGCAATGGTTAGTCCTGCAGCGGTTAGAGCAGTTTACCCAGAGTGAAGAAAAACTGTATCTGCTCACAGGTTATGCAGGCGTCGGCAAAACAACCTTGCTTCAGGCTTTGATCACCCGACTGCGCCAACAAGGGGATAAGCGGGATATCGTTTTGACCGCTTTTAGCAATAAGGCGACTAAGGTGCTAAGTATGATGGCGAGTCGCTGGCGGCTAGATGTAGACAGCATGACCTGCTGTAAGCTGCTGGGTTTAAGACCCGTCATTGATGAACAAACTGGGACGCAAGTTTTTCAGCCAGAGCCCCGTCAAGATAGCCAAATCGAACGCTACGACTTCGTTGTGGTCGATGAATGCTCCATGATCAATAAAGAGATGTGGGGGCTATTAGTGCAGACTGTTTCCAGCCTTTATGGCCGAACCCAGCTTCTATTTGTGGGAGATCCAGCTCAGCTGCCGCCTGTGGGAGAGCGGCAGTCTCCTTGTTTTAGTCAGATTTATCACCGTTCTGATCTCACAGAGGTGGTGAGGTATGGGGGCGCGATCGCACTTCTAGCCGAAGATGTTCGCCAAAATTTGGGGCGCCATCATTTTCCTCGATTCCAGAGCGACGTCAATCCAGACTTTACAGCAGGAAGCTTTGTGACTAGACGCCATCAATGGGAAAAGCTGCTCATCCGCGCCTTCACCAGTCAAGTCTATCAGCAAGATCCCGATCAGGTCCGAGCCTTAGCCTACACAAATCGGCGGGTGAATCAACTCAATCAATTGATTAGAGCGGCAATCTACGGCAAGGGTATTCCCCGGTTTGTGTTGGGCGAACGGTTAATGGCTAACAATCCCTGTGTGGAAGCAGACACAATTTTGCTACAAACCTCCGCCGAATGTGAAGTCCTCGAAGCGGTGGAGGGACAAACAGGTCCCTGGGCGGTTTGGCGTCTAGAAGTGGAGACAGAGGACAATCAATACCGCACCCTGAGAGTGCTCCACGAAAAGAGTCTGACAGAATTTCAACTCAAACTACAGAGCTATGCTGAAGAGAAGCGCTGGCTTGAGTTTTGGGAACTCAAGCAATTATTCCACGACGTCAGCTATGCCTACAGCTTGACCATTCATAAGAGTCAGGGCTCTACGTTTCAAGATGTTTTCGTCGACTTGCCAAATATGATGGTGAACCGCAATATTATGGAGCGCAATCAACTGTGTTATGTCGCCTTTACTCGTGCGGCAAATCGGCTATTCCTCTATCAGTAATCGGCAGTAGCAGCTTGACCTTTCTAATTAAGTCCTTCGTTTGGTAGGGCTTAGAGACATACGCATTCGCCCCTTCGCGAGACCCCCAGTAAGGGTCTAATGACACCGCCTTACTCGTACACATTAGAATCGGTATCATTTGGGTTATGGAATTGTTTTTAAGCCTGCGACAAACCTCATACCCATTCATTCTGGGCATCTCAACATCTAGAATAACCAACTCCGGAATATTCATCTCAATAGTTTCTAAGGCTTCGACCCCATCGCAAGCCTCAATATAGCCCAGCCCATTTAAACTCAAAATTCGCGAAAGGATTTTTCGTTCTACGGGAGAATCATCAACCACCAATACCTGATTTACTCTGGTTAGCCTAGCACTTTCAGTTGATGTCATAAACCCGCAAGAACTATTATTCGGTGGGCTATTAGATAGGTTCATGAGCGAGTATGGGGGAATGCTTAGCGTATTATGCCCACCTGATAGCTTTAAGGAACACACTGTAGGTAATTAACATGTAATACAATATACCTATATTGTTGGATGCGAGTCGCTGATGGCTTCGGCCAAATTGCCTATTTATTTTAGGTGGTGGCGATAGTCTTTTTTGTCTGCCTCTAAGCTCGATCAGTTTCGCCGTGTTTGACAACTGTGCTGTATCACGTTTATGGGTTTATGATCGAGTCCTATCTTATCTTTAAGTCATGATTGGATGCTCCCTGTTTGCTTAAGAATGCTTTAACTTTTTCGAATACAAAGATCAGATAGGGAATACTGATAGCGAACACGCAATTTGTGTGGAGGCCATTATGAGCGATCTAATTGTTGCGGGGTTCAATAGAGATGGATTTGTCGCTGATGAAGTTCTCCAAACACTGACCAAACTAGAGCAAGCTAATCTGATTGATATCAGAGATGCAAAAGTTATCTTTAAAGAGGAGTCAAAATCTCAGAGATCCTCACTCTGGTATATGCGTCTGCCCTTATCAAGAGAGCCTATAAAGTAGCAACCGCTGGTCGCTGCAAAGCTAACTACTTGAAAGGGGAAGAAATTCTTGATAATGAAGCCAGGTTTGATTAACTGGATAAGTTTATACTGGCTTTCCTTATTTCTAAGCTCCCGCTTTATCAGTTTAGAAAATGCTAGCTTCCTTACAGCCAGAAACTGGAGTTTTCTGTCAGTAAGTGTTCCTAAGTCGGAACTTAGGAACAAGAGAAACTTGCGATCGCCCAGGTTGCTCGGACGGTAAAATAGGTTAAAAACTTTCTAAACATAAAGAGATTGAAGTAAAAATTCTCTATAAAGATTAGTTTGCGAAAAAGGAAACGCTCGACCAAATTTCGTATACTAGCATACATATAAATTTGTCATTAAATGCATTAGCTGGTAAACCAGAGAACTTAGAACTATTGAGTAACGTCTACTACCCAAACCATTTCTGATGCAAGCAGGGTGAGGTCTAAAGTTTTTCGCCATCATGGCCAGATCCTTTCTGAACCTGCTGCGCCATTGTCACTCCATAATTTAGCCTATGGCAAGTGACGATAATTTCGTGACATATGCAAGAAGCTACAAATTTTAACCGCCATGAGCAGGACACGGAATCGTTACAAAGATGAACCAGACTATACCCAACCGCTTTTGGAAGTTCCATCCAAAATGCGGCAACGCATGTTTGCTCGACTTTGCTTCCTCTATGGCGAAACAGCGGCAGAGATTTACATGCCTGAACTTGAACGGATTCTTAGAGTTCATTATGCCCACAAAACACCCAAAATGTTAGAGGCCGAGAAGGGGTTTGAGGCAGCCAATCGATTTACCGAGAAAGATGTCATCTTAATTACCTACGGCGATCTCTTGCGTAGTGAGAACCGTACACCCCTTGCAACCTTGGCTAGTTTCCTCGAAAAAATTCCCGAAATCAATCGGGTGATCAATACCCTGCATATTTTGCCTTTCTTCCCGTACTCCTCGGATCGGGGATTTTCGGTCAAAGACTTTAACAACGTGGACCCCAAACTGGGCTCTTGGCAGGATATCGCCAGGCTAGGAAAACACTATCAACTCATGTTTGATGCGGTCTTTAACCATGTGTCGGCAAAGAATCAAGCCTTTCAGGGCTTGTTAAACGGCAACCCCAACTTTAAAGAATTCTTTACAACCTACCACTCTCCTGATGAGCTAACCGCTGAGCAGCGGGAAATGATTGTTCGACCCCGAACCTCAGATGTCCTGACTAAATTTGACTCCATCAATGGTCCGTTGTGGGTCTGGACAACTTTCTCCGCAGACCAAATTGATCTCAATTTTCGTAATCCCGCTGTGCTCATTTGGGTGATTGAAACCCTGCTGCTCTACGTCCGTCATTGTGCCGATATTATTCGGCTGGATGCAGTCACTTATCTCTGGGAAGAACCCGGAACCCCCTGCGCAAATTTGGACCAGACCCATGAAGTCATCAGGCTCTTTCGTGACATATTGAGCGTAGTCGCTCCTGAGACTGCCTTAATTACAGAAACGAATGTGCCCCATCAAGACAACATTTCCTATTTTGGGAATGGCTCAGATGAAGCCCAGATGGTCTACAACTTCGCCTTATCTCCCCTCGTACTCTATACCTTCTACAAAGAGGACGCCACTGCCCTTTCCAATTGGGCGAAGGATCTAGAGTATCCGTCTAAAACAACAACCTTCTTCAATATGCTCGACACCCACGATGGAGTTAGCCTCCAGGGGGTGAAGAATATTCTGCCGAAGGAGGACATTGCCTTTATCATCCAAAATGCAAGAGAGCATGGCGCCTTTGTCTCTTATAAAACTGGGGAAGGCGGTCAGGATGAACCGTATGAAATTAATACCACCTGGTTTAGCGCTCTTAACCTGGACAATAGTGACGAAGACATTGCGTTTCAGGTAAAACGCTACGTTGCATCAAGGAGCATTGCACTGGTTTTGCGAGGGGTGCCCGGCATTTACTTCCATGGATTGCTAGGTACTCGTAACGATGTGGAGGCAGTCCTGAGAACAAAGACAAAACGGGATATCAATCGCCGCGTTATCGATGAATACGAACTCGTCGAGGCGCTTGACGACTCCAAATCAACCTTCTCATACATTGTTCGGCAGCTGGGTAAATTGCTCGATATCCGAGTACGGCAAAGCGCGTTTCACCCTAATGGAGAACAGCGAGTGCTCACGCTCTCTCCAGATGTTTTCGCAGTGCTGCGAGTTTGTCCAGATTGCACCCAGCACATCCTAACCCTAACTAACATTACCCATCGGGTGCGCCAAATCAAGATCCCACTGATTGAGCTGGGGGTGGCGGGAATATACAGCGTTGAAGATTTGCCGGATGTCCCTCAAGACGCTGGCGCTGCCTCTTCATCATCTCCCATTATGTGTGCAACGCCTGAGGAAACCTATTGGTATGACCTGGTTGGTAAGCGGGGATGGCGAGCGGATGATCAAGGTCTTGAGGTAACCTTACAACCCTATGATGTGGCTTGGCTGATTCCTTTTGTTGAGTTGGAGAGCATGATTGAATCTTAAGCTAAGGAAAAACCGAGAATGTGACTTTGGAGCCAATTTTCTACCGTTGTGCAACAGTTAACGGCCAATCAATCCTTAGCGCCATGGCCATAGGATCGGGGCCAACGCCGGATCCTATGGCCATGGCCAGAAGGACATGCTCAATTGGCATTCCCGCTTGAGCCTTATCCCTAATGATGGGGATTTTTCAAGCCTACTCTAGCTAGCCACCTCAATCACACGACCAATCAGCGCCAGTACATCACTGCGGCTGAGCTTCTCTTTACCACTGGAAAGCGCATCGAGTGTTCCATACGCCAGGGTCAATGGGATCTTACAAAAGTCCAATGCTGGACCTTTGGGCAAAGCTTGAGTATAGGCGTCAGCTAGAGCTAGGTTTCGGCGGGCGTACCGATGCATATCATCAGCTTTCCATCCATTGGGGAAGAAATCCACGCCTCTTTTCCGGTCTTCGACATGGTTGCGAAGAATATTGACAGACTGCAAGCCGCGACCAAACCCAATGGCTTGGGTGCGGTTTGTCTGGACGCCATCATACCAGGCCCATAGATCAGAGAGCATCAGCCCCACTGCGCCTGCCACGCTGAAGGTATAGCGATCTAAATCGGATTCTGTCTTGATAGTCCAGTTACAATCCGCCCAATAAGCCATCCGATCCGCCATCGCGGCTGTAGCGTCCCAGATACGAGGGGCAATGGTTTCTGGGGCCAACAGGGCCCACTCTCCCACTCGGAGGGTAACTTCATCCAGCTGATCTTGGTAGGGATCTAATCCGACTGAAAAGTCGTTAACCCTAGAACGCTCAGTCCCTGATTGTAAGTTCAAGCTGAGCGATCGCAGCAATGTCGCCTTTATAGCGTAATCAAGTTCTGGATGATCCTCAATTTCATCAATAGCTCTCATACACAGGTAGGCGGATGCGACTGCTTCCTGAAGTCTCGACGGTAAGAGACTTATCGGAATGTAAAAGGTTCGACTTGTTTCTCTGAGAACTCCTAGAGCATCTCTATGCAAACTCATTCAACCATCTCCTCACACCAAAGATATCCTAACCAGCCGAACCAACGTGACCACTAAGATAAGTGAATGGTCTCCATTGGAACCAAACTATTTAGATCAAAACTATTGACACTGAAACCGTTGAGACCGAAACTATTTACAACATACATGCTTCTACTTTAAGTTCCTAGCATCCTACCACCCTCAACGGGTATATCAGGTAATATAGATGGCTGTATATATAGATAGATGAGCCTTTTCGAAAGCCTACTGGATAAGATCTTAAGGTTGATGAGTCCGACTTCATTCTCTCCGACGGCTTAAGAATAAGCTGTTATACCAAATGGATATGAAGCTGTACATGCTAGATGATATTAAACCCTTTGATAGCAAGGCTTTTAACCTCTAAATTATGCTCATCCTCATATTGAATTGGTATTAGACATTTAATCTGCGGTGTCTGATTTAAGCCGGGAAAGTTTGGTAAGTAGGTAGGGCTTAAAAGACTCTGTTAAATTGAATTTTGTAATATCGCCAAATCTCTTAGCTATCAAAGGATTGCAGCCTGATTTACATTCAGTTACATAGCTGAGGATTTCGGCCCCCACCTACTTAGGGAAGGAATTCAGGAGTCAGAAGCCAGAATTTAATAAGGGGTTAGATTATTTTTTTGATATTGCACAACTGATCCGTTTAGTTTAAATATAAGAGAATTAAACTATAAGAGAATTAAACGGTATCGTTTATTGACTTCAAAACATCCATATAGGGGGTGTCCAAGGATATCTAACGTATCCGCCAGTGGTCCCCCTTCCTCCTGATTAGGGTGGCCGAGGCAACTGTGAGGCGGGCGATCGCAGCGGTGAATGAAGCCAAGGCCAAGTTGGATCAAGCCTATGTTTGGGCCCCTCAAAACAGTAAGGCGCTAAAATATTATACCCGTCTAGGGGACTCAGTTTCCAATGATGGAGGTATGGTTGGGATTGGCCAATTAAGCCGGAACTTTCTGACTGGGCAAGAGGTCAAGAGACAGAAGTTAGGAGACAGGAGTTAGCTATCGCCTATGTTCTAAATACTGCATTCAGAGTTCTATCTCAGAGCAAAATTCCCACTTTGAGTTGGCGGCCCTATCAGTTGGCGACAGTACTTTTCCAACACCCTCTAATAAGCGTGAGTATTATTGAGTTATTTGCTGAATTGCTGTAACATCTGTCTTTTCGAGAGGTAAGCTGATAGACGTCTAGTTTTTTTCAGTTTGAGGCGTTAAGTGGTAGGAAGTAGGCAGTAGAGGGACAATCTCCCTGCCTACTGTCAACCAAAGCGTCAATGCTTAATGTGAAAATTAAGCGTCTAACAGCTTATCTCTCTCAAATCAACTTTGACTGTGTACTTGGATGAAGATTTAACCTGTGCTTTTCATCATTCTTAGCGGCATCAATTCCCTCTGGGCTGCCTCACTTAACACTCGGATCATCCAGGCGGAGCGACCTTTGGTTGGCAATGAGGCAATTGCGTTCTCTACATCAGCGCCAAGGTTTACCTGGTTTTCCAAGCGATCTAGCTGTCTTAGCAGGATATTCGATTCCCGTAAGACTTCTACCTCAGCTCTAAGCTCATCCATTTGATATTGAAGTTGATCTGGCGTGATTCTAGGAGGCAGGGGAACTGAGCAGTCATAAGCTTTAGCCAACGCTGTTGTTACAACCCGAGTCCTACTCTGACCCGTCGCCCTTGCTTCAGATTCTATAACTTCGACCAAATCACATGGAAGCCGGAAGGATACTATTCTACTCTTCATGAAACTTCTGCCTGAGTGGACGTCATACTGGCCTGTGCAAATAGAAATACGTAAGTATTACTATTTCACTTATACCTAAAGTGAATTTAGAGGTAGATACACCAGAAATAAGTCCAGGACCCTTTCATAGGACGTATTGAATAGGACCTAATTTCTAATTAAATTGCTTGCTTTTATTAAGCGTATATCGGCCGAAACTCATATAAAATCAGTGAAAACACATATTATTGAGCCAGTGGAAATACGGATTTTATAAACCAGTGAAAATACGGATTCTATATGTTAGTGAAAATATAAAATGCCGAGGGGGAGGTTATCCTGCGATTGAGTTTCCATGCTTTGGCGGTTGTCCCATTCCAGCTTTTGCTCCCCGACCCTTTTCCAAATCTAAAAGCAGCGATGAGAAAACTAAATTCTCCCTTATGCCAATCTTGGGAAAAGGAGTTAGGGAATGAGGGCAAGACTATTGTATAGAAGAAAAGTATAGAAGAAACTGTATAAAAATGACGTAGCCCTGTCTGAGATGCTCCCGTCAGTCACCAGGATATGTAAAAATTAACGATGTATTGCACAATATTACATAATTACACACCATTTCCCACTTTAAATTGATAGTCCAAAATTGATAGCCCAGTGGAGTTTGGATTAACAGCTGCGAATTTCTAAAGTGCTGGTCGGTTGGGAGCTCAACAACTGCATACATTCGCCAGATTCACTTCGACCCAATTTCTGGCTGGGTGGGTATCCACACAGGCGCGCGATCGCTAGCTGGATGGTCAGTTAGCTTATTTAGCTCAGAGCTATCTAGATTGATCACATAGATATCTGCATTGCCACTGCGGTTTGATGAAAAGGCAATTTGTCGGCCATCCAAAGACCAGGCAGGCAGGTTATCAAGGGCTGGATGGTTAGTCAGATTTTTCAGTTCAGAGCCGTCTGCATTCATCACATAGATATCAAAGTTGCCATCACGGGTGGAAGAAAAAGCAATCTGCCGGCCATCCGGCGACCAGACTGGAAAACCATTAAAACCATCTGTTTGGACCAGTTTTCGCTCGTTCGATCCATCTGCATTGATCACATAAATTTCGGTGCTGAAGCGACCTTCGCGACTTGAAACAAAGGCAATCTGCCGCCCATCGGGGGACCAAACCGGATTCCGATTGCCCTCTGCAATGAGTAGCCGCTTTGGTTGCGAGCCTGCCAAATTCATCACATAAAGCGTCGGCAGGAAATAGGTATTCTGTTCAGACGAGAATACAATCTGTTGACCATCTGGGGACCAATCTGGGTCTAGATCAAAGCCTTCGCTGTTAGTTAAATTCTTCAATTCTGAACCATCAGCATTCATGACGACAATGTCATATTGGCCCTCGTTGTTGCTTGAGAAGACAACCTGGCTGCCATCTGGCGACCAACTGTGGGCTTGCTCAATACCAGAATGCAGAGTCAGCTTGATCAATCCTGAGCCGTCAAGATTGATCCGATAAAGTTCGGTCTCCCCGGTTCGGTCGGAAACAAAGGCAATGGCGGTGGAGGTCCGGTCGAGTGTCGGGGAAGGGGGGCTGGAAACGGCTTCAGGGCTGGAACTGACGATAGAACCCGGAGGGGATTGACTGCAGGAGCCCAGTAATAACAGTGCTGCTAGCCCAGACAAACTGGCTAATTTCGCGGCAATTTCATGCATTTTAACTTACCGGGAACCGTATGAGGCAACTGGCAGGTAGGTTAAATCCTAGAAGCAATGGGAGTCTAGAAGCAATGGGAGTGTCATTTATGTCGCCAGGACGATTTCCCGGCTTAAGTGGATATCCTCCTGCCTGTTTTGTCTTTTAACCTGCCGCCGTCTTTGATTTAATCTGTCGGCTAGCCTTTGGTTAGCCAGTTGTTCCTGATCAATGCACTCATGACTCAACAGTCTAACCACGGCGTCTCTGACCACTTGGGACAGTAAACTCCCATTCCTTAACGCCTTTTCTGTGCAGGGCCATCCTTTTCTAGGGAAAATAATTTGACTGGGAGAAACTCCCCATTCAGCCGACGCCCATCGCTGGAGATAGAACAAATCGGCCTGATAAACCAGCGGCGCATACTGAAAGCGGACGTAAAGATGATGGGGTCTGCGTTTCCAGTGATGCAGCAACGAGCATCCTTGAGCCGTTAGGGCGGCTTTTATCAGTTCTGGAGCCAATTGCCAAGA
>JAKSDM010001232.1 GCA_022360135.1 Pseudanabaenales cyanobacterium
CCGAAGAAAGAATCAATGATTGCTTGCGGATCCGAGGAGGCTTCTGACAGGGCGACCAGGGGCTCCTCCATTGCTTGAGTGTCTGAAACCTCAGAATCAGCGCCATCCTCAAACCGGAAATCGTCTAGGGTGAAATTTTCTAATCCAGCCTCAGCCAGTGACTCAGCCTGCCTGTCAAGTTCAGGCGGCGACTCATCCCCCAACCCATCTCCAATGTCTAAGGACGCCGATGTTTCAGTATCCGCTTCAGAAACCTCAGTAACCGACATTACGCCATTGGCGCCAAACAAGCTTTGATAGAATTCATCCAGTTCTTTGAGGTCAGAGGAAATGTCTGGTTCAGAGGAGGCTTCTGGCAAGACATCCAGGTTAGCTGCTTCGTCTGCTTGGGTTACATCCCTTAACTGGCTGAGTAGATCAAGGGGGTCCTCTGCTGCCAAAGCATCAGAAGCATCGGCTTCTTCCCCAGACTGACGCTGGATCAAGGTGGGCTCTGGATCGTCTGAGAAAGCTCTGATGTCTTCACCCTCGACTTCATCGAGCGATAATAACGGACTCTCCGGATCAACCTGAAAGAGCCCAATTTCGTCGTCATCGTCGATATCGATGTCGAGATCGTCGAGATCTAAGTCTTCCAGATCGAGGTCTAACTCTCCACTCTCGAAACTGACTGAAGGGGCTTCCCAGGATTCAGAGATTGGTAAGGTCTCTTCTAATTCTGCTAGTTCAGTATTATCCTGGAAAGCCAAAAGCCGATTCTGTATGGCGGTCTCCCCAGGCAACGACCCAGAATCCAGACTGGAATCTGGGTCGGAATCTAGGCCGGAATCTAGGTATTTAGAGGTTTCTTGTCCAAGTTGTTGGGCCAGGTGAGTGATCAGAGCAGTCACGATAGCTTCACCTTGACTCCCCAAACCATGCATCTTTGACAGTCCTTGAGACAGCGACTCTTGATAGCTATGAATATTGTTTTGCAGTGTCTCAAAAACCACCTTTAGGGTTGAATCCAACTTGAGCAACAATTGGTCAGATTGAGCCTGAACTGTCCTGAGTTGGTCGAGTCGCTGGGAAGGATGTAAGCGAGGCCAATCCGCAGCGGCGACTTCTGCCGCCAAAAATTCTTCCAGGAGAAGATTATTAGCAGCGTCACTCTTGAGCTTGGCTAAAGCCTGGGCGATTTGTTCCGCTAGACTATGCTGGAGGCGCTCCATGAATACCTGCAACAACTCGCTGATCATTTGCAATTGGTCGCCTTGGGCCTGGCCAACGTCTGCCTGAAGACGTTGAACTTCTAACTGACGAACTTCCTGCTGTAGGGTTTGCCGTTCCTGATGTAGCCTATCTATTTCCAGCCTCAACGGTTGGAGTAGATTCGTTCGCAGGTATTGCATTTCCTGTAAAACGGCTTGCAGCACCTGCTGAGCTGACTCAGCCGAAACGGATTCGAGGCGCTCTTGAGCGCCAACGGGGGAAAGCGCTCCCGTTTCAGGATCAATTGGCCCCCAACCCCCCGGAGCCTGCATAGATTGTTGGAGAGCGATTAAGTAGCGTTGAGTCTTTGCCAAAATTTGGCGTTGCTGATCCGCTTCGCTAAATCGCTCCCACGGTAAGCGAGGGTTGGATTTGCTCAGAAACGTATCGATCTCAGCAATCAATGTTTGAATTTGATCCTTCTCGGAAGTCACGATTGAACCCTTGACAACTAGTAGAATTTTCTGAGTGGGTGGAGTTCAACTAACAGCGCTATGAAGCGCTGTAATAACCTAAAAATGTAAACCTTAAGTTGCCTCATGATGAAGCGTTATGTTTCTTGGGTTGCTAGAGTCTTTTGCCCAAAGTGTAGGCCAGCCTAGGTTGAAAGTCACAGATAGAAACAAAATTCCTAGAATTTTAACTTTTTTAACTTCATCTTTGCCGTGAGTGTGAGTCGTGATATTGATTGTGATTATTTGGGGATTTAGCCCTATTCCCATGTGATTCAATGCCCTTTCGGTATACAATCGCCTAGGCCGATCGCAGATTTGGATGGCAATGGGCGCTCGAAACTCTATAGGGAAGCTTTTCTTTTATAGACTCGCTTACTGTGAATGTTATATTAATAGCTCCAATGGGTTTTATGCAGAATCGCTAAATCTAACATCCCTAACATCACATATAGATATTCTATTAGAGCTACTCTAGGCTTCTAATGCTGGTAATTTTCAGTTTTGACTAGTCTTATTGGGGAGTTTCTGCTTCAGTCCCAGTGACTGGATTTTTAGATGATTAGCGCTCTATTTCCCGCTTTCAGGGCTCTCATGTGATACTTTCATGGATGTTCGGTACAGCTCTCGTGAAAATCAGTCAGATAATGCTCTTATTCTCTCTTCTTCCTTTTTCGCGGAGTTGCCAGAAGGAGCTGTAAAGCAAGCGACGGCTCAAGTCGTTACTCGCCGCCATCCAGCTAATCAAG
The DNA here is from genome assembly GCA_022360135.1 of Pseudanabaenales cyanobacterium. Lineage (GTDB taxonomy): Bacteria > Cyanobacteriota > Cyanobacteriia > Phormidesmidales > Phormidesmidaceae > JAKSDM01. The sequence goes on from JAKSDM010001232.1 coordinate 2,453, forward strand.
TGATCCTACTGGAGAATGACTGGGGCAGCTCAGTGTATTTCATTCTAGAAGGATGGGTTAAGATCCGCACCTACAATCTGGACGGGAAGGAGGTGACCCTAAATATCCTGGGTAAAGGCGAGTTGTTTGGCGAGATGGCGCCCTTGGATGAAGTGCCCCGATCAACAGATGTAATTACTCTGGTGCAAACGGTGATTGGGAATATGCCGGCCCAAGATTTTGTCCGCCTGATTCATAACGAACCCTTGGCGGGTATTCGCTTGGCCCAACTGATGGCGCGACGCCTACGACAGGTAAATCGCCGGTTAAGGCTGCGGGAATCGGATAGTATGTCGCGGGTTGCTGATATTATTTTGTTCCTGGCGGATGGCCAGGGTACGCTAGGACAAGAGGGTGTGGAAATTCCCAACCTACCTCATCGGGAATTGAGTAGTCTAAGTGGACTGGCTAGGGAGACAGTGACGCGAGTGTTGAGTAAGCTGGAAAAAAAAGGGCTCATTTCCCGCGATCGCGATGTTCTGCGGATCCCGGATATTGACGCCCTAGAACGTCTGCTAGTCTAATCTATCCATGAGAAAATGGTTGAAGATGAACCCCTAGACTCAGGTGAACGTCAGCCTCAAGCGTCTTCATCGGAGGAGTTTTGGAGTTTGGATGAAGACAGGTCTATAGATTTATCAGGAACTTCGCAAACCCATCAATCAGTAAGTGTGCCGCCTGCCCATCTAGATAAGGTGGGTCCTCTAGCGATGGTGGAGACGGCATTTCTCGCCAGCGCCGCCAGTTTAATTTGGTTTGTGAATTACTACTTTCCACCGGGTCCCCTGCTGCGAATTTTTTTTCCCATCCCGATGGCGTTGGTTTACTTGCGATGGGGGAGTCGAGCAGCCTGGATGTCGGCATTGGTGTCAGCGCTTTTGCTGGCTGTGTTGATGGGGCCGCCTAGAAGCATCCTATTCGTAATGCCCTATGGCCTATTGGGGGTGCAGCTAGGGTTCATGTGGATGCGGAAGGCCAACTGGTCGGCTTCTATCGCGCTGGGATCCATACTGGGTACATTGGGCTTCTTCTTTCGAGTTTGGTTATTGTCGATCATGCTGGGAGAGGATTTATGGGTCTTCCTAACCACTCAAATTACCCAACTTTTGGACTGGTTTTTGACTCGGCTGGTGGATTGGGGGGTGATCGGCCTAGGCGTTCTGGGCCAGCCTGATCTTTTGATTGTTCAGGTGTTTGCTTTAGTGATGGTGATTGTCAGCAATATCGTTTACCTATTCACGGTTCACCTTGCCGCCTGGCTGCTGTTTGAACGATTAGGGGCGCAAATGCCTCTGCCGCCTAACTGGGTGCAAGTGCTGCTGGATGAATAGGCCGATGATTCAGGTCTATACTCAAATTGCTCAGGGAAATGCCTGGCTCAGCCGCCATCGTGGCAAACGGCCTATTTTCGCCTGTGTCCTGGGCTTTACCGAAACGGGGTTGATTCCAGGCATCTCAGCCGCAGGCTCCACGCCAGAAGATCGCAAATACACCGCGATCGCGGATGCAGAATTTCTCTACAACGGGCCTCAACCCTTCCCCGCTTATCCCCTGCCGCCTTTGCAGGCGGGCGCCTCACCGGCATTAATCTCTCGGGCGGTGGTGGCTGAGCAAGCAATTCCACTTTACCTGTTTAATGCTGGCTTATTAATTCCCCCATTGGTTCCCGCTATCGACTTAGGTGGAATTGCCGCCGCCTGTTTGAGCCAAGGCAAGGCGCTAGAATTAACGACTGTTCAGCATTTGTTGCAACAGGGATTGGTTTGGGGGGGAAAATTAGCGGCTCAGTGTTCCGACGGCTATTTAATTTTGGGCGAATGTGTTGTGGGGGGCACCACGACCGCCCTAGCCATTTTAATGGGGTTGGGATTCCAGGCTGACGGCAGGATAAATAGTAGTCATCCAACCTGTAACCACTCGCAAAAACGGGACGTTGTCCGAATGGGGCTGCAACAGTGGCGGCGTCAACAAGATGCTCAAGCCGCCTCCGTGATCGATCCTCTGTCGTTATTGGCAGCTATTGGCGATCCCATGCAAGTTGTTGTAGCGGGAATGGCGATCGCGGCGAGCCGCTCTGTCGGTGTATTACTTGCAGGGGGTACTCAGATGCTAGCGATCTACGCCCTGCTGAGAGCCATTAGCCAGACTGAGAGTCTACCCTGGCGGGCTGAGCAGATTGTAGTGGGAACCACTCGTTGGGTCGTGGACGATCCGAGCGGAGATACCATAGGGTTAGCCAAATTGATTGGCGATGCGCCGCTGATGGCGACCCAGCTCAACTTTGAAACATCCCGCTATGTTCAGCTGCAGGCTTATGAACAGGGGTATGTCAAGGAGGGAGTTGGAGCTGGAGGCTGTGCGATCGCGGCCCATCTCTATCGGAACTGGGGTCAAGACCGATTACTACAAGCCATTGAAATCTTGGTGAAGGACTCTATTCAGGTAGACAATCGAAACCCTTGATTCACAGCGCCAAAACTAGTGAGTTCGTTGAGCAAGCAGTTGTTCTTCTAGAGCGGCGATTCGGTTATAAGCTGCGGTTAGTTGGGCCGTAAGGCGTTGAATTTGAATCTCTGGAGACAAATCTCTCTCTGCCCCCTGTTTTTCTAGATCCAGGTAATCATTGTCAATCAAAACGTCTTTATGCTCTAATGCGCTATTAAACGATTTATCTAACGCTCGATGGGAGTAGGAGAATTGGCTAGGAGGACTGACGCCAAATTGAGGACTCTCTCGCTCCTGCTTAGCAGCTGACAAAACCTGTGAAATTTGGGTGTTAATCTGATCAATGATGTGGTGCAGTGAATCAACTTTGTCCGTTAGAAGCGTAACCTGCGTTTGAAGTGAGTCCATATAAAACCCCTAATCAGCGATTTCTTTCATTCATCCTAAATACTCAACTTCAGATTATGACTTTATTCCTGAATCATTTAACGTTTGTTGAACTTAGACACCCGAAAATTTACAACTGATCTTTCCAATATCTTTTCAGTTATCTCTGAAAACGAATTAAATCCCTAGGGGATTACTCTAATTCTTTTGCTCAAATAATCGCTAAGACGCCCCATCTTATTCGGACGTAGCGGTTATCAGGAGGCTGCTTCAGCCGAACCAAATTTCCCCGGCTAAGGCGCGATGCCGAATCAGTCACTTATTCTAGAGCTAAAAGCCTTGCTCCGGCTTAATAGATCGTGAAAATCATTCTGGATGACTACTTACCCAAGTGGAATGGCGCTGAAATAAGCCATGTGGGCAATGCCCACCCTACGGAATATCAGGGCTTTTAGCGATTTATAAACGCTTATTTCAGTGTCATTCTACCCAAGTGCGCCAGCAGAAATAATTAGCAGTGCAGAGAAAATAAAGCGCTCTGATGACCTCAATTCATTCTTTTTTTCTTTCCATACTGACTAATTCTTCAGTCGACAATTTCAAAAACAATCTAAACAGGTCTTCCCATCAGGAGTGTCTTAGGTAAAGATGACGGTGTGAGGCGTAACTGTAAAAAAGCAATGTTTAAGTTTTAAATAAGGTTTTGCCCAGAATAGAATGGCCGCCGGCAATCTTTAGCGATCGATCTAAGTTGGAATGCTGATGACGGAATAATGTCTACGTAATAATAATGTTCAGCCTACACCTAGAATAATTATTTATGAACCGAAGATCGCTTTTGTTAGGTGCAGGAACCTTGGCTTTAGGGCGACTGTTGACGGCTTGTACTAGCTCTCGTCACTCAGTGCTACGGATTAAATTGCTGGAAAATTCTATTCCGCCCCAAATCTTGCGTGAGTTTCGAAGACAGGTTGAACAGCCCGCTAATTTTGAGTTTGGTTCTGAAGAACAATTGCCAAAACTGTTTAAGCTGCTCAAGACCTGGCGTCATCCAGTAGAAGAATCCTCAGATTGGTTTAAGTTGATACCGATTAATCAACCCCTGTCGGCGCCTCGGGCGGATTTGGTCACCCTGGGGGATTACTGGATGGCGGCTGCTATCCAGCAGCAGCTAATTC
>JAKSDM010001553.1 GCA_022360135.1 Pseudanabaenales cyanobacterium
CATTCCATCCAGCCCAAGCTAAGCCAATAAACACAGCCAACAAGGGCAACCAAATCAGACCTCTTTCCATAACTTAGGGGGTAGTGACGTCATGATCAATCCGGCAATAGTTCAGATAATACGCATTCAGTTTTCAGTTTGGGGGAGTCGGGAGTAGATAATAGGCGGTAGATTAGGATAACTGACGTTCTGTCATGCCTGGTAAATAAAGAGCGGCTTGCTGATTCCCTGCCTACTCTTCGCCCTTTACCGTCTACCCAATAAAGTTTTAAGTTTTAAGTTTTTAAGTTGTCAGGTTTGATCGCCGCCTTTCACCTCATAACTTTCTCCTACCGTCTCCTATCTTCCCTCTGCGGCCTTTTTCTTCACTCCCAACTTACTCTCTAGAATAAGTTATCGTGGTGGACACGTCCCGATTTAGGTTGCCTGGCTTATGAGAAGACTTCTGTGGATTGGGTTATTTTTTGTCGGGTTGGCGGCGGCGATTGCGGCCTTCCCCGGTTTAGCAAACCAAGGTGAATTTGACAGCCTACTTGTGGACTTCAAGGACGATTTGGCCCCAACCCAGATTGAGCGCCAACTCCTCCAACTTGATCGCGGCGGAGACTTTCATCTCAACAGTAAGTTTTCTGGCCCAGAGCATCTTTATGTCGTGGAGGGCGATCGGCAATTTCTCAAAGTCCTACGTCGTTCTGAGTTAGCCAAGCTAACAGAACACATCGAACCAAACTACACCTACAGCCTGCAATTTGTCCCCAATGACCCCGACTATGAGAAGCAATGGAATCTAGGGAGGATTTTCTCAGAGTCAGCCTGGGATATAGCCACAGGCAAAGGCGTTACGGTGGCTGTGATTGATACGGGTGTTAGCCGAGTCCCCGATTTGCAGAAGACGAAGTTTGCGCCTGGATATGACTTTGTTAACGATCGCGGCAAGGCGGATGATGATTTCGGTCATGGCACCCACGTAGCCGGAACCATAGCCCAATCCACCAACAATAACCTTGGGGTGGCGGGAATCGCCTTTGAAGCCAGTCTCATGCCGCTGAAAGTATTGGATTCTAGTGGCGCTGGCACAGTCGCAGACATTGCTGAAGCGATTCGGTTCGCCGCAGACAATGGGGCTGATGTGATTAACATGAGCTTGGGCGGCGCCGGAGACAGTCAGGTCCTGAAAGATGCTATCGAGTACGCTTATCATAGGGGGGTTGTGCTGATTGCCGCCGCCGGAAACGAAGGTCGCAATTCGGCTTCTTATCCGGCTCGTTATCCCCATGTGGTTGCTGTCTCAGCCACAGGTCCGACCGGGGAGAAAGCGCCTTACTCTAACTTTGGGGCCGGGGTTGACATTGCAGCGCCGGGGGGGGATATCCAGCCAGAGAACCAATCCGGAGGCATTCTACAAAACACGATTAATCCTGAAACCGGAGCGTCTGTTTTTGCATCTTTTCAAGGAACCAGCATGGCGGCGCCCCACGTTGCCGGGGTCGCCGCTTTGATCAAAGCAACGGGAGTAGAAGATCCAGATAGCGTCATTCACATTCTCCAAGCATCAGCTCGCAGCGCCAAAGACGATTCCCTTAACTATTTTGGGGCGGGTCATTTAGATGCAGCAGCAGCGGTTGAAATGGCTGACAAAGAACAATTTAACTTCCGAGGCTTTTTCCGCTGGTTGCGGGAGAATGGCTATCTTAATCCCAAGTTTTGGATTGATGGAGGAATCATCGCTTTCTGGCCCAAGGTATTGATGGTGATCGGCTCCTACTTGTTGGCCTGGCTATTGCGGCTCTATTTCCCCTTTGCTTGGAGTTGGCCATTGTCATGGGGATTGATCATGGGCAGCTCAGGGCTATTTTTCCTCCAGGGCGTCTATATCTTTGACTTGCCTCAATGGCCTTTACGTGTCATGGGGAGTTCGATCCCTGAGTTAGGCAGCGCCATTCAAGGCAGCAGCTTGTTGAATCCCCTATTTGCCAGCGTGCTGATTCCGTTTGGCCTGATTGCACTACTGCTTGGGCAGGCTCGATTAAGATGGTTCGCTATCGGCTCGACTGTGGGGGTAGCTGCTTGCTTGGCGATTAGCGCCATTGCCGATCCTGGCGTGATGTGGCTTGGTCAGAGTTTCCCAGCTCGACTATTTCTAGCAGTTAATGCGCTTCTCTGCTATGGTCTAGCCTACTTAGCAACTAAAGCCAAGGTGCATCCGGTATGAGTATTACCCTTGAGGGCAAAGTTCAGCGCTCAACCATTGGCATGGGCGCATGGGCGCTTGTGACACCCGCTGGAGAAACCTACGAAATCTTTCGAGGCGCTCCACAGGCGCTGCTAAAGGATGGGTTAGCAGTCAAGATCCAGGGGCAAATTCGAGAGGATATCATGACCCTGGCGATGATTGGCCCTGTGCTACAGGTGGACTCATTCGAGATGGTCTAATACCTAGGTCTAATCTCTAATCCTATTAGTGGCTTTTAGCGGCTTTCTTCATGGGCATAGACTACACTCTGCACCTTGTCTAACTCAGGTGTGCTTTACCAAATTAAGAATTGCTATAACCACCCTCGTAGGCGATAAACACCTAAGCCGATATATTCTTTCAGCACTTTGGCGACTTGGTTAAGCTGATTAGCGTCAGGCAGCAGATTCAAAATTCTGGCTTCAGGACTGCTGCCTATTTCATCCAGACTTTGCTCGGAAACGAAGAAATCTGTGGCCGCAGGGATCGCCTCAATCCCTTGCTGCTTAAAGATAAGCAAAGATCTGGGCATGTGCAGTGCCGAGGTCACTAACAGCACTTGGTTAAGGCCCCGTTCTTGAAGAATCTTTTTGACATTCACGGCGTTTTGATAAGTATTTTGCGAGGTTGGGTCTTGCAAAATGGCTTCAGTCGGCACCCCCATCCACTCTGCGATCGCAGCCATATCTACTGATTCTGGCGAGCCGCCGCCGCGCCAAGGAATCCGGCCGCCGCTCAAAATCAGGATCGGAGCCTTCCCCGCCAGATACAGTCGGGCGCCGTATAGGATGCGATCGCCCGCATCGGTTATCTCAATCCAAGGACGGGGGGAATCCGCTGGCAAAACCCCTCCCCCCAACACTACAATCGCCTGAGCTTGGGGTAATTCTGCCGGGGGCAGGCTCCGCCATTCTAGCGATCGCGTCAGATAAGCCGCTACCCAACCATTACTGCTCAGCAGCAAGATAATCAGCGCCAGGGCGATCGCCCCGAAGGTCCGGCGTGGGCGTCTCCACAACCAGACCAAAGCCAAGATCAGCAGTAAACAAGACAGCCCCAGCGGATATACAAAGAGGGGCAATAGCTTTGAGAGAAATAAAAACATTTGACCTAGCGGCGAATGCGAGGAGACCGCCGATTTCGTCGAGTTAGGGATTTTCTGAAAAAAGGAACCCTGAAACGAGGCTGACTGGCTCGTCGATTCGTCTGCTCTGTTTCCTCAGTCGATCGGGTTTCAAGTGGTTCGCCGCCAGCAGTTTGCCACCAGGCAAAGATCCATCCCCCCGCAACTCCCCCCAAAAAACCAAAGAGAATGCTAAGGATCACGGGAAGACCCAGGAGATAGAAGCTGATCAGAAAAATTAACCATACTTTCAACCCAGCCGGAATTGCTTTGTCTGCAATGGGAGATTTGGACATTGGGGAATGGATGCAAAATTCAAAATACTTTTCGACAAGGGCAAAGCCCTACAAAATTCAAAACTAGAGACTAACTCCCTTGACGCCTATAAACTCATGACTCTTGCTGGCTCACTATCACAATTCTCGCTTCAGTTGAATACATCTCGGTGCAAGCAGGGTATAGGGTGCAGGGTATAGGGTGTAGTCAATGCAAATGAGAACCGCTATATATCGCCAATTGTTGATCGATATCCTGGGTTGTGTCGATAGTTGTTACATAGGGTTGCACTAGCTCAGTGAAGGGATCCATGGTTTGTTGGGCCAATACCGCTACCGTTGCATCAGCAATATCAGCCGTCCGATTTTGCAAGCGATCGCGCAAAACGTCTGCAGCGGCAGTGCAGTGCAGAATTTGGAGAGGCAGATTGTGGGCTTGGGCTTGGGCGATCGCAGCTTGGCGGTTGGCTTGGCGATCGTACTTGGCGTCCAAGATGACTGAGTAGCCTTGACTGGCCAAAGTAATGCCTAAATTAAGCAATCGCTCATAAGTCTGCTGGCTGAAGGCAGGGGGATATAGATCGACACCGCCTGGTCCATGCAGGGGAACATTCGCTAGATGCTTTCGGACGGCATCGGAGCGGATGTGAATAGCGCCGATGCGCTGAGCCAGACGACGGGCAGTGGTGGACTTACCCGAGCCTGATAGCCCTGACATTAGAAATAGTTGTCCCGGTCGGGGTTGTACATAGTCCCACGCTAATTGATAGTAAAGGGCCGCTTTCTTCTTCGCAGCTGCTTTAACCTCGGGCGAGACTGAGGGATCGTCCAGCATAAATGAAGTGACTTTACCGCGTACATAGGATTGACGGCTGACATACAGCGGCAGAATTTGGAGCCCTTCCCAATCCCCTGTTTGTTCTATGTAGTGGTTGAGAAAGACCGAGCATAAATCAAGCCGTTGCTTGATTACTAAATCCATGACGATATAGGCAATGTCGAACATGACATCGACCAAGCGGAAGGGTTCGTTAAATTCAATGCAGTCGAACAGCAACAGTTGATCCTGCCAGAAGCAAATGTTGCCTAAATGTAAATCTCCATGGCAGGCTCGAATCCAGTTCTGTGCGGCTCGGTCGGCGAATAGCATTTGCTGTTCAGCAAAGAAGCGATTGGTATAGGCTTTTGTTTGATCAAATTGGGTTTGGGTTTGGGGTCCGCCGATGTAAGCTTCGGTTTGTTCATAGTTTTGATCAAAGGCGGGGCGAATTTTGGCA